>CANHYZ010000113.1 GCA_947464885.1 Flavobacteriales bacterium | reverse complement strand
GATGGCCGACGAATCGCAGAGTTCAAAAAAAACAATCTGCACGTTGTCAATTACTCGATTCCTGTCAATAAAAAAGTGAGCTGGGAAGAACTGGAAAAACACTTGCATCACATTCCGGAAATTCCTAACGCCATACCCTACATCACCTCGTATTACGCGGCTAAATGGGGATTTTGCATCACCCATGACGAATGGCTTTCCCTTCCGCGTGAAGGGGAATACACCGTTGTTATCGATAGTTCCCTCCAAGAAGGTGTGCTTAATTGGGGTGAATGTGTTTTACCGGGTGAAACCGAAGAAGAAGTGCTCTTCAGCACTTATCTGTGCCATCCTTCGATGGCCAACAACGAACTCAGCGGACCGCTTGCCACGGCATTTCTCTATCAACAACTCGCTGCATTGCCCAAGCGACGATTAACCTACCGCTTCCTTTTCGCCCCGGAAACGATTGGCGTAATTGCCTTTTTGCATGAGCGGGGTGAACACCTGAAAAAGCATTTGACGGCAGGTTACGTGCTGACCTGTTGCGGAGATTCGGGACAAATGACCTACAAACGTTCGAAGCATCGCCAATCGGCTGCAGACAGGGCCGCAGAGCACATTCTCAAACACTCCGGTAAGCCGCATCGCATTATTGAGTTCGCTGTTGGAGGTAGTGACGAACGACAATACTGCTCTCCGGGCTTCAACCTGCCCGTAGGCTCGTTGATGCGTACGCCCTATCAGCAATACCGCGAATACCATACTTCACTCGACAATAAAGAATTCATTTCATTTGAGGCATTGTCCGAAATCGTTCACACCTACACGGCGATTTGCCAAGTCCTTGAGGCGAATCAGCTTTTTGTCAATCAAATTCCGTTTTGTGAACCTCAACTTGGCAAGCGCGGCCTTTATCCCAGCAGTGTTGATCCTGTATTCAATCGCAGCGAACTACATCGACTGCTTCATTTTTTAAGTTTCACAGACGGAACGAAAGACCTCATCGACATCGCCGAATGGCGAAATGAAAGCGCCTTGTTATATGATGACATCATTCGCAAATGTTCGGATGCCGGTCTCATTTAGGTAGGAAATAGTTAAGATTAACATTCTGTTATTCAAATTCTTTGCGCAACCCTTAAGTGGATTCGATTGTCTGCTATATTTGAGAACATCATAAAACATTTGTCATGAAGTCACGCATACTCCTGTTTATTTTCACTGCACTTGGATTTTCCGGCTATGCTCAAAGTAATAATGACGATGCCAATGGAACATTGCCTGTATTGACGCCGGTAGCCATGGCTAGTTACACGGCGGCACAATGGGCAGTTTCACAGTGTGGCACGACGACCTATAACCTCGGTAATACAACCTCCAGTCAGCCGGCCAATGCGATTTCCGGTTTAATGAATAATGATGTTTGGTTTCAATTTACTGCTGTGGCCGAAGTAGCCAAAATCAAAGTGTGCAGCCCGGCAACATTCGATGTGTCAATCGAACTATGGAACGCCGCTGCAACCGGAACAGCATTAGCTGCTGCAAATACAGCCGCATCCGGTCAAAAAGAAGTGTTATGCGCAACCTCTCTTACCGTAGGCACTACATACAAGGTTCGTGTCGGAAGAGCCAATGGAACCGGTAGCATCGGCACATTCACCATCATTTACGAGCATCTGGGTATTGCGCTTAATTCATCGTACTCCCCAGACCCGCCGAATGCAACATGTTACAACTTCAATACAGTTATTCAACGACCACTCACAGCCTTCGGGGTCGGATCTACACACTGGAAGTTCATTGGTTCATCAGGAACAGTTTATGGCCCTTATACCACAATCGGTAATCCCAGTGTTGCCAACCTCTCACACCAATTCAAACTTGAACAGGGTCCGGAAATTTGTGAAACGGAAGGCTCGCTGCAGCTATTGATTGAAGTTCAGGCAGCAGACATTGATTGCCAGAATATTTGGTGGGGATATTCGACTCCAATGCCGATTCTCATTTGCTCCACAATTTGCCCAACCATCAGCTTCAACAACCCGAACGCGCCTTGCGGTGGTGTAATGTGTAACATTTACAACATATCCTTCGGACTTTCAAACGTCGGCCAAGGCTTCCAATATCAATACCGATTTGTTACCGATAACGGTCAAACGGAATTTGTAACATCATGGCAAAACACACCGTTTTTTAATACCTCTACCGTTCCTTTCACTAATTATTTCCGCTATGGGAAGATTTATCAAGTTTACGTCAGAATAAAACGTTGTGCCTCGAATCCCCAGTGGTGCGGCCCTTGTATTTACACAACTTGCGGGTTTCCCAGTGCCAATATTACAAACATAAATAGTTCGAGCGGACTATCTAACTATTGCCTCTGGAGGAATAAACAAGGCCCTCCTATTGACGCCAATATAGTCGTAGGTATGGATCAATATCGCTTCAGGTTTATGCCAGTGGATCCTTGCTCGAATAATCCTTTTGCTCCAATCGCAGGACCAATTACAACAGGGTGGTCCTATAATTATTTCATCAATCCATCAGGATTACCCATACCGCTGAATCAGGTCTACATTCTTCAAGTTCAATATCGCGTACTCCCGGCAACATTAACCAACCCAAGCGGCCAAACCGTTACGATTCCCGGGCAACAATCAGATTGGGGATGGCCTTGCTTCATCGGATTCAGAAGCTCAGCCTCACCGGCAGCGGGCTCAACAGTCAGTTGCTGCAACTTCCCTCTGCCTTCCGCGAACATGATGCCCGGTGAGTATTTCGACGGAGAAGGAAAATGGACCGAATTCTATGAATGGGAAGAAGAGCCGACTCCAATTGTACAGCCGGGTAAGATTACACTCCTCAGTGCAGCCGGTAATGACATTCAGCTCGATGTTACTGAATCAAATTTGGTAGGCGACGGTCAAGCAGAACTTTTCAATATCAGCGGGCAGTTGATTATGGCTAAAAAAATCACCGCCATCCACGAGAATGATAAGGTCTCAATCGTCACTGAACAGGAATTGCCGACAGGAATTTATCTCATCTCCATTACTACCGCATACGGTCACGTAACAGAGAAATTCTTCATGTCCAATTAACGCTCCCTAAAAGGGAATGCGCAACTGTCCGGGCAGCAAGGTAAAGGTGGTTCGATGGTGAATACACGCACCATGCGCTCTGATGGCACTGCGATGGGCCGCTGTAGGATATCCTTTGTTTTTAGACCAGAGATAATGCGGAAAATCGCTATGAAGTCCATCCATGATTTCATCCCGGTAGGTTTTCGCCAGCACGGAAGCAGCAGCAATTGAACGATAAATAGCATCGCCCTGTATGATGCAGCGATGGTCGATTCCTGCGTAAGCATTGAACCGATTACCATCGATCAGCAACACGTCCGGCCTAGTCTTCAATTGATCAATAGCACGATGCATCGCCAAAAATGAAGCATTCAAAATATTGACTTCATCAATTTCATTCACGCTGACAATGCCCACAGCCCAACTAATCGCCTCCGCCTCTATAATGGGGCGAAGTTGGTTGCGCTTGCGCTCAGAAAGCTGCTTGGAATCATTCAAATCCTTGTGATTGAAATTCAAGGGCAATATCACCGCCGCCGCCACAACCGGCCCGGCGAGGCAGCCCCTTCCGGCCTCATCACAACCGGCTTCCACATTTCCCTTGGTATGGTATTTCTTTAGTGATGCCATCAGTGCCTTTGTGCGCAAGATTCAATAATTTGCCAAAACTCGCGCGCTGAACGATTCCAGTCAAAGGCCTCAGCCCGTTTATAACCACGTTCTATAAGTCGACTGCGTAATTCCTCGTTCATAGTCACATCCCGCATAGCATCGGCAATGTCATCGACAGAAAACGGATTTACCTGCAGCGCTGCATCCCCCGCAACCTCCGGCATCGCAGTAACATTAGCCGTCACAACAGGAATACCACATTTAAACGCCTCCACAATCGGAACACCAAACCCTTCAAAGTAACTCACATACATCAGCGCATGCGCAGCACCGATTACGTGTGTCAATTCCTGCGTTTCGAGATGGCCGGTAAAAACAATGTCCTCTGCGTATTTCATCGCGCTCAGCGCGGCCGTGAGCTCCTCGTTTTTCCAAAACATACGGCCAACAGCAACCAGTTTGATGCGTTCTGAATGCCTTTCACGAAACAACTCATACGCCTCCAGCAATCGCTTCAAATTTTTCCGTGGATGAATCGAACTGACAAAAACAAAGTACTTGCAGCCGCCTGCCCACTTATTCATCGCCTGCCCCTTTTGATCGTCCGACAAGGGTTGAAAGGCATCCTGAACACCGTTGTATACCACACGCACCTTTTCCTCAGGTACACCATATTGCGCCATTATATCCTGCTTACTAAACTCACTCACGGTCACAATCGCCTTAGCGTGGCTGGCAAAGCGCGGCGTCATCTTACGCAAATAACGCGCAATGGCTCCGGGCAAATCCTCCGGATGATGCTCAAAATTCAGATCATGCAGCACAACCACTTGCGGTGTTTTTGTGCGCGTTGAAATCATCATGTCCGGCGATACAAATACATCAGGCTTGAGCCTATTAAGTTTCCAGGGAATCATCCAATCATACCAAATTCTGAATAACAACGGATGCCTCGCCGGAGGCGGAAGAACGTGTGCCTTTACGTTCGATGCAAACACAAATTCATCGCTATACGGCCTATCGAAGATGAAGTGAAATTCATGCTCGGGATGGCTGCGCACCATGCGTGACATCAGCTCATGCGTAAACCAGCCGATACCATCAAGTTTTCCTCGAAGCAGCAAACGTGTGTTTACGACAATTTTCATAGGATACAAATTAACGCTATGCAGCTAAAAAAGAAAAGGCCGCTCAAGGCGGCCTTCCAAAATATTTTCATTGCACTTACAGACGAACAGTGCCTTTGTGACGACGCTCGCTGGAAACGGTCAACTTCGTGCGACCACGCTTACGACGTGCAGCCAATACAGCACGTCCTTTAACAGTAGACATGCGTTTACGGAATCCGTGCTTGTTACGGCGCTTGGTATTCGAAGGTTGGTAGGTACGCTTACTCATGACTCAAAAATTTAAAACGATTTACACAATTTTCCCATTTGGGGGCTGCAAATATAGCCCGAAGGAACGAATTTTCAACTGTATGCCGTGATTTTTTGGTTTAATTCGTTTTTGTCTTGATTTTCAACTATTTGAACTACAAACCCACGTCCTCTTTACGCAATCGCTGCGTAAACTCGACCGGCACCGTTTTCGAAATCATGAACGCTTTTGCTGTAATGACGCCTTTGCCTTCAATGACAATATCCTTCTTGAACACCAATCCAATCGCTCCTCCAAGGAGTTTGGGAATGCTTTCGGTATCGGCTGTGCACGACAACTTCAAGGTGGTTTTTTCTTCCGGCTCCAGCACAGCGGAGACGGGCAGCGCAACATGCCCCAATCGTGTGCCCTCCATGAAAAGATCGACTTCCGAAGAAATCAGCGATATTTTGTATGGATTCGGATTGAACAACTCCACATCAAATTCGCACGAAACACCGCTCGCGTTGAATCCGGTAAACCGCGTCTGCCTTACGCCCTTGAACTCCACATCACGGTATGCTGTGCACGATGAGAGCACAAGAACAGGCAGTGCAATCCAGAACAACGCGAAGAACCTGTTCATTACGCCTGTGCGAAATAATGGTGGAAATACGGAATGGTTTCAATGCCCTTGAAGTAGTTGAATACGCCATAGTGCTCATTGGGCGAGTGCAGCGCATCGCTGTCCAGACCAAATCCCATCAGCACGGTTTTAACACCCAACTCCTTCTCAAAAAGCGCAACGATTGGAATTGATCCACCTCCACGCGTCGGTATTGGCTTCTTACCATACGTCTTCTGCATGGCATCGCTCGCAGCGCGATACGCTTTGGAATCAGTAGGCGTTACAACCGGCTCACCGCCATGGTGCGGACGCACTTCAACGCGCACACCCTTAGGTGCTATCGCTTCAAAATGCTTTTTGAAGAGCTCTGTGATTTCATCACTAACTTGATTAGGCACTAAGCGCATGGAAATCTTTGCGAAAGCCTTTGACGGCAACACCGTTTTCGCGCCCTCACCGATGTATCCGCCCCAAATGCCGTTGCAATCCAACGTAGGGCGAATGCCCGTGCGCTCAATCGTTGTGTATCCCTTTTCACCCCACACCTCATCAATATCCAAGTCGCGCTTGTATGCTTCGACATCAAACGGTGCTTTATTCAACTCCTCGCGTTCGGCGGAAGTTAACTCATGCACTTTATCGTAGAAGCCCGGGATTGTGATGTGATTATTTTCATCGTGCATACTCGCAACCATTTTCGCCAGAATGTTGATAGGATTGGAAACGGCTCCACCATATACACCGCTATGCAAATCGCGATTTGAACCGGTCACCTCCACTTCGAGATAACTCAATCCTCTCAGACCGCAATCAATAGAAGGCGTGTCGTTGGCAATGATTGAAGTATCGCTAATCAGGATAACGTCGCTTTTCAGTCGCGCCTTGTTGGCCTTTACAAATGGACCAAGGTTGTTACTTCCACATTCCTCCTCACCTTCAATCATGAACTTGATATTGCATGGAAGCGAATCGGTCTTCATCATGGCTTCGAATGCCTTGACATGTGAAAACATCTGTCCTTTGTCGTCACATGATCCACGGGCGAAGATGGCGCCTTCCGGATGGATTTC
>CANHYZ010000112.1 GCA_947464885.1 Flavobacteriales bacterium | reverse complement strand
ATTGATGAACAGATAGCCGGTAGTGAATACGTTAGCCAGATACAAATCAATGTCACCATCGTTGTCGATGTCACCTGCAGTGACGCCATCGATGTTTCCTGCTGCCAGGTTTAAGCCTGCTGACGCACCGGGTTCACCGGTAGCGGTAAGGGTACCGTTATCATTGCGCCATATCTGATTGGTGCCGTTGTCTGTCCAGAATAAATCCAGGTCACCATCGCTGTCAAAGTCAGCCCAAAGAACCCCACCTTTATTGTTGTTGACGGCATTCTGATCAAAATCGTTTTCGCTGAATGTGCCGTTACCGTTGTTAATGAAAACGTCGCCGGATGATTGGCGACGAACACAAATATCTACATAGCCATCACCATTGAAATCGCCTGCAGCGGCGTAGTCACCGGTGGTTCCTCCTGTTGGCAGTCCGGTAAAGTTGTTGTTGATCAGGTTGAATTGACCGGCCCCGTTATTGGAGAGCACATCCACCCCGAAGGAGTTGTTGTCTACAATAAGGTCTATATCACCATCATTGTCGTAATCAACAAGCACCATACCTTCCGCATTGATTCCACCGCTTACAGATACGATGACCTGATTGGGATTCTGGGAAGCATCACCGAAGCTGTAGGCCGGAGTTGCTGAAGCCCCTTGATTCAACCAAACCTCGATGCGGTTAAAGGTGTTGACGACGAAGTCGGTATAACCGTCATTGTTGAAGTCACCTGCCAGTGCAGAACGTTCCTTCACAGTGGCTGACAAACCCGCAGCATGCGTGGAGGTGACATCCGTAAACGAAGTGGCTGCATCGGAAAAATACAGTACGCTTCCGGTTGAAGGATTCTCGGTGTTCACCAAAAGATCCAGATAGCCATCACCGTTGAAATCAGCCCAAGCAGCTCCGGCATCTTTCGCGCCGGTAGTAGCAATACCTAAATCGGTCGCTACGTTGGTGAAACTTTGACTGAAACCGTTGATGGAAGTCGACGCAAGGAGCATCCACAGCAAGAATGCGTTTAGCAATGAGGTTTTCATGTAGAAATTTGCTTTAATTTCTGTTGTTGGTTGAGGTTTAAGCAGATCACAGAGATCCACTACACTTTGTCACTTCCAAAAGAATCGTAATAAAGAGAAGGTAGACCTGACTAAAATTATATGTGCTAACAGTTGACTGTTTATTCGATGGCTGAATCACATAAGCCCCTCTAAATGCGAGGACTACGTTATTAAACAGTACTTTAGCAGCTATGTCTGATTACAATCAAACCAAACCATCGATTTCGATCCACCAAGCTCAGCAGATTGTGGATGAATGGATAAATACGACAGGTGTTCGCTATTTTAACGAATTGACCAACATGGCGATCCTTACGGAGGAAGTTGGTGAGGTTGCGCGAATCATTGCGCGCCGGTATGGCGAACAAAGCGAGAAGGAATCTGACCGGAATAAGGACCTTGGAGATGAACTTGCGGACGTGATGTGGGTGGTAATGTGTTTGGCGAATCAGACCGGAGTTAACCTGGAGGAAGCGTTTATCCGAAATATGGAAAAGAAGAGTAAACGCGATGCTACGCGTCACCTGAATAATCCCAAATTAAACCCTTAGTATTTCTCGAGAGCCGGCTCCACGGTTTCAATCCAGGCAATGATGCCACCATCCAGACTGAAGGCATTCTGATAGCCGTAACGCATCAAATGAGCCACCACGGCCTCGGAGCGGCGTCCTGATTTGCAGTGAACTACAACAGGAATATCCTTGCTGATCTCACTCATTCGTTCCATAATCTCGTTCATGGGAATGTGCAAGCCACCCATGGAGCAAATTTCTACCTCATAATCTTCACGCACATCAATCAACTGGTGAGCTTTATCGTCGGCTCTCCACCGATTCAATTCGATAGGTGAAATCGTAGTCATTGTTATGCTTTGAATTTGTTGACGATAGCTTCCGGAAGTGGATCGAAGAACGTATCACCACGAAGACCAAGACGCAGGCATTCCAACGGAATGACTTCATTCTCTGCAATGTTGCCGAGGTTTACATTGGCCCCAAATTGCTTGATGAAATAGACCTGCTGCGGTTTCTTGGGCGCTTCCCAAAGGATGTCATCCGGATTGACGTTTTTGATAATCTTGTTGATGAGCATGACGTGGGCTTGGCCGTTTGGTCGGTAGATACCGACGGTTCCACTTTCGCGTGCTTCAGCAATCACTTTCCAGGAACCGGCACTCAACTCATGCTGCATCATTTTGATCCAACGTGCCGGTGAAATCAGAATACCTTCTTCTTTCGAACCAACTTCAGATAACACTTTGTATTCTTTCGCGAATTGACGGATAACCTCACATTTCTTATCATGTTGAATGCTCATGCTGCCGTCCGAAATTTCTACTGTATCCAGACCCAGACCATCGATGTACTTTTTATAATCATCCACCTGGTTGCGCACGTAAAACGCTTCGAACAACGTTCCGCCGACATAAACGCGCATGTTGGCTTTTTTGTAGAGCTTGACTTTTTCTTTGACATTCGGTGCAAACGCGGATGTGCCGAAGCCTAACTTGACAATATCTACCTGATCGCCGGCGCTGTCAATCAAATCCTCCGCTTGACGGAGGCTCAACCCTTTGTCCATGACCATGGTTAGACCGTGATTCCGGTTTTTTTGCGTGCGTTCGGGAAGGTGTTTTAATTTGAAATTCATGATGAGTCTTGAAAATAGGGTGGTGCAAATATGCAAATTTAACCTGCATGATAACTTATGCTGTCATGCACATGGCCTCAAACAAACCGGCTCAGTTCAATAATTGCTTGCGCAAATCAACGTACAGCAAGTTGTTTTTAATCTCAGGATAGTACTCCTCCAAATCATTTAGGCCTTCCGGTTGACGCATCGCCATGCGAAACATCAATTCTTCGCCTTCTTGTTTGTTACCTGATTGCATGAGGTAGGCTACTTGTCGAAAACCGAGATCATTGCTCTGCGGACAATGTTGCCATCCTGTTTGTAATATGCTCAGCGCTTTGTCGTATTCACCGCGCATGAAATAAATATCTGAATAATCCATCCACAAGTCCTCGTTCTCGGGAAACTTGGCGATGATGCTCTCTGCTATCGATTCTGCTTCTTCGATGCGCAGAAGCTTCTTTAAAAATTCAATCTGAAAGAGATAGTAATCCGGATTCTCAGGTTCGATTTCAATTGCACGTTGGATGAATCCCAACGCATCTGACGTTTTTCCCATCAAATCCATCGTGATACCAATGCCTAAAAAAGCATCGGAATAATACTCATCTACTTGGATGCTCTTGCGATAATAGAAGAGGGCCTTGTCGTACTGGTTTAATTTCTCGAAACATTCGCCGATGTGACAGTAGACCGGGGCTTGAGGCGGCTCGTAGGCATACGTCTCTTCGAATACCTGAACAGCGTCCTGATAGCGCTCCATCTTGAATAGCGTATGCGCTTTGTTGTAATACGCCGGGGTGAAATCTTCCTGAATAGCCAGGCAGTAATCGTAACCCTCTAAGGCATTGTCTAATTGACCGATTTTCTGATAAGCGTTTGCCAGATTATACCATGCCGGAAAAGAAAACGGATGTGATTCCAAAAACTGCTGATAATATTCTATGGACTCAGCCGAGCGGTCGTTGATGTCAAAAACGTAAGCAAGCTCATACAGGAGCACTTCATTCTCGGGACGTTTAGTAATGGCCTCCTGAAGAATCTCCTGTGCTTTGTCGAAACGCTGCATGTTTTCGTATTCCAGCGCAATTTCGAGGTAGATATCGTCGGCGTATTCTCCAGAACCCAGCGACAATGCTTTACGCAGCAACTGAATCGCCTTGGCGTGTTCGCGTTGCTGGCTGTAGATGGAAGCCAACGTCAATAGCACTTCCTCATTCGCGTCGAGACGTTCCAGTTTTTTGAGCTGCTTCAACGCTTTGGTGAGATGACCTAGTGCCGTCAGGATTTGAGACTCCCGCAGCATAAGGGTCATATTTTCCGGAAAAAGGCCATAGGCATATTCGATGACGCGGAGTGCAAGCGGAAACTGATTATGCTCGCTGTAGTAATCGATGATCTCTTCAAATTGATCAATGTCGAAATAGTACGATGCGTTCTCAGAAAGCATCTGCTCGAAACGATGCACGAGGTCGATGGCATTGCCATTGTCCCGTTGATCATCATTCATGTGCATAGCCATTGGTCAAGAAATTAGTTACCTACAAAAGTAAGCAAGAATAATGGCTTAAAGTTGTGACCTTAAAACTAAAAAATCAATATTTGAAGGCGTAGTAAATCAACTTCACCAATTCATTGTTGGTCATGATGAGACCCTCTTCATTTTTCCACCAATTATGGTCGTTATAATCCACGGACGTAGCCCCGTGGAAATTGATGCGGATGCCGGCATATTCGAATTTATCCTCAAAGACCATTCTCACCCGACGCATATGGAATGCGCTGGAGATTACGGTAATGTTGTTGACGCCATGGCCTTTACACCAGGATAGTATTTCGTTCGACTCGTCTTGTGTACTATGCGCCGACGATAAGGTGTCAATAGAAGATGCGGGCACTCCATTGTGAATCATCCAATGACGGGTGAGCTCGCACTCCAGCATCATGGTATCCAAACACATGATTTGATAGGGGTAATTACCGCCCGTTGTGATGAATTCTTGTTCAGGAAATAAACGCCAAAGTTCAACAGCCGCCAAACCGCGTTCAAAACTGTTACCCCCGAGCACAAAGCACATGGCTGTTTGTTCGGTAGGGTCGGTAGCGTTGAGCCAACGGCCGATGCCACGCAGTATCGGTTTAAAGCTTAATGCGGCAATGATTATTACTGCGATTGAGTAGACTGCAATGCGTATTGCACGTTTCTGCCAAAGTTTTTTCATATCAGGTAATCGTAATCCAGGGCGCTGCCAGTTGTTCGATTTGTAATGATTCATTGCACATGTCAATGGTCATGAGTGCACGCATGGCGTTTTCCAAACTCTTTCGATCGACATTGAAGTCATAATTCCATTGCGTATCGGCTAGCCACTTGCGCGCTTCGGGAAGCGTCATGTCAAATCGTTTGCTCAATGCAATCGCACTATGGTTGTCTTGCTTGAATGCAATGCACTCCAAGTTCATCAATTCAAGCAATCGTAAGATCGCATCTTTTTTCAGACGCAACGACTCTTCACTTACCACTAGCAGAAAGCTGCTCCACGGCGCAGAAAATTCGCCCACTTGTTTTAACTCTCCACTCTTTACGTGAGGACGTGTCATGAATTTTTCCCAATAAAAAAATGACGACGCATGTGCTGATAGTGAATCGACGGCACCGTGCAAACTATTCACGATGTTGAAATTCGATTTTGTTAGAGGCTGATCGCGTTCCTGCGCGTGTATCATCGACATTAAGTGCGAGCCAGATCCGAATCGTGAGATGGCCAGCGGCGCGCGATAGAGGTCTTGTGAAAAATCAAAGTTGGAATCTGCGGCTGTATATATGCCCCAAACCAGTGGCGTATCAATGTAGACTTTTGCAATTTTTGCTTGAAGACCGGCACATGCACCCGCCAGGAATCCTTCAGTCAAGAGTATGGCAATGTCGAGGGAATTGTTTCTGAGTGCTTCAGTCATAGCTCCCGTACCCCCGGCATACATCGTCCATGATAAATCGATGTTCAGACCGGAAAAAATATCACGTTCCGCAGCGCGCTGCCAGGGAAGATTAAAGTGCTCAGGAACACCTCCTACACGAATATGAACCTTATCACTCATCAGCGGAATATGGAAATAGGAGATTGCATCAGTAGGTGCCCGCTCGCTTGCGCAGTAGCCACTCAGCAGATAACAGCGTGATGATTAAGATGGCAATCCATTTCACGTTAATCAATTCTTTCAGTTGTTTATTTTCGTAAGCTACCGATACAACTTCCTTCATGGATTGAATGCGTTCAGTGAGCTCGCCCATGTTGGATGGGTAAACCATCGCACCATTGTTCTCGCGCGCAAATTGAGCAAGCATGTTGTGATCGGCAATTGTGTTGACGTATTCCAAACGCAGCGCATTTACACTAAACTCACCGCGCTCATTCAACACAGTTCCGTCACTCGTCGTTGAAGCCTCATACCGGTATTGTCCCACGGGCAACTTACCGGCGTTTAATTGATACACGCTTCCTTTAGGGGAGAACAAATAGCTGAACGACTCACCGGCATCATTGGTAATGCGCATGGAAATTTCACGGTCTGCGATGGGCTCGTAACTGGCATTATACAGTTCGGCGTTGAACACCACGTCTTGTGTGGATGAGAAGTCGTGATCTCCAGTAACACGAAACAAACTGCGATCATCCTTTGACGCCAGATACTGCACGCACTTTATCAAAAGTTCGTTGAACGTATCGTGAGATTCAGTTTGCTGAAACGCTGTCATGCGCCAACGCCACAAACCTTCACCCGCTATTAATCCGTATTTGACTTCATTCACCGTGTTGAATCCAATCAGTGGTTTTGACGTGGCAATACTACCGACCTGCTGTGTGATGATGGGCTGAACACCATTGCTGAATCCGTAGTCACCAAACGGAGTTTGAAGCGGTGGCAGCGTGCGAATCAAACTCTGAAATTTCGCATCGACCGTAAAAAGTGTGAAGCCTTCTTTATAGGCACCACCAATGTCGGTAGAATTGTTTTTGTAATTGTTCAGACTCCAGCCCGTTTGAAGTGCGTTAAACGCATTGAAGTCTGTATTT
>CANHYZ010000111.1 GCA_947464885.1 Flavobacteriales bacterium | reverse complement strand
GACGTTGTGCAAATTAGGAAGTTGGCACTTGCACAATATTCCGATTACGAAGAGCGATTGACGGCAGTGTTTGCCATGCATCATGACGTTCCATCCAAGGATAAGTTGATGATGCAGCGCTATGATAGTTTGACCAAAGATAGTGCGTTCATGCAGTCGCCTGCTTTTCGCACGGTTGCCATCGACCGCGCGCTATGGGGCATGGTGAAGGGAAGCGCTCTAAAGCAGTATCCGGCTCTGAAGGCTGCTTTTGGTGATGTGCAGTTACCGGAGGGTTTGACCCCATACCATCAGGAAGTGTCGGCGGTTATTCTCGAATTTTCGTTGGAGGCCGGTGATTTTTCAACGGCTTATCGGATGCAAAATGCGCTGCACGCGGCAACATACAGTGAGTGGAAAACGGAACGGTTGGCACTTACTGATAGTCTTCGAATCTCGGAAACAAAGTATCTGCAAGAGGTGAGCGCATTGAAAGCATCTCACAAGGTCGTTGAGCAAAAGCAATCGAGCATGCAGTTGATTATTATTTCAATCGCTGTCTTGCTGTTGTTGTTGAGTATCGTTCTTGGGGTAATGATGCTCAAGGGGCGCAAGCAGTTGCATCACGCGCGTCAGCTGGCGGGTGACAATTCAGAGAAGGAAGAGTTGGTTCGCAAACTGGAAGCGACCAAGCGTGAGTTGCAGCAACACTTGGTTGCGGATAGAAAGAAGTTGGAGCCGGTGATAGTTGCAGCACCTGAATCAACGCAACCATCCATTGATCTGTCAGGATTGAATGATGAAATACAACAAGGTCTTTCCAAAATTAAAGCGCACTGTGAGGCTGGTAAACAAGGCATGAGTGTGCCGACATACATGTCGATTGTCAATGATACGACGCGCCTGAGCAGTGTTGTGCTTAAGCGTATTCAAGCGCTAACTTCAGGTCAACAAAAATCATAATCACCATGAAATCTGCTGTCAAGCTTACCATACTCTCGGCCGTTTGTTTGCTGTCGCTCCACGATGCTTCTGCCCAATTGCGTCCGATAACTGCTGCTCGTCCTTTGCCGCAAGCTGTGGTATATGAGGATGATGAAGAGCAGGAGGATACCTTGCAAGGTTTGAGCTTTGGTCTTAACCTGGGAAGTTATTTCGCAAATGCTGAAACGGCGAATATTTACAATGGCAGTGGACCGTTTGCTGAGGATGTAAATGCAGCAGCGGGGGTTCGCTGGTATTCCATTCCAGAGCGCATTGGGATTGATGGGCCCTTCGCCATGTCGAATGATATCCGGGAGATTCAGAATTTTTATAACACGCAGACGTATACGTTTCCTTACGATTATGCACCAACGAACATGCGGTACAATCCTGCCATGTATGTTGGTTTGAACATCAAGTGGAATTTCAACCGTTATGCAGCACTGCTAATGAATCTCAATGCATGCAGGCTAAAGGCTGTCGGGCAGTTTACCATGCAATTGCCACCAACGTCTCAAACGGCGCAGAATAATGTGGGTCCTACTTTGCTTTCCGTTGCCGGTGAAGAGCAGCGCTTTAATTTGAATTTAGGCTATCGTCAGGGTTGGATGATGGGCGATTATTCGAACTTTTTTGTACAGGTGGGGGGCAGCATGCTCGGCACGAAATGGATGCGCAATTATGTGCTGGTGGCCGACCGTCAGTTTGATTTAATTACCAGCGGTTTTGTAGCCGGACAAACCCCGATGTCAGCAGTACCAAACACGGGTGTAGGCTTTGGAGCATTTGTCGAAACGGGAGTAGAGTTTTGGGTCGGCAAGTATTCCTTCGATATTGGCCTGGGCTTTTCACGCGAAAAGGTGATCATCAATACCTATGAGCAAAACGTCACCAACAAATGGCTGCAGGCAACCTTCAACATATAACGTTCTTTATTTAACCGCCGAGTCGCAGAGAATCGTCAACCCTCAAAAACCGACTCATACACCAACTCGTTATCCAACTTACCCAATCCTACGGCTTCAATTTGATTGACTTTAGCGGCATCAAACGGGCGTGATACCTTCAGGTAGTTTTCGGTGAATCCGAACATCCGTCCATCTTCTTCTTGTCCCTCCCAGAGTGCGTGGTGATTTGTTTGGGCAAACGACTCGTAGAATGCTCTCTTCTTTTTATCCGATAGCATGCGCAGCACATTGGTGCGGCGATTGCGCTCGTTCATAGGGACAACGTCGTCGATACGAAGTGCAGTGGTATTGTCGCGTTCGCTATAAGTAAAGACGTGTAAATAGGAGACGGGGAGTTCTTGCAGGAACTCATGCGTTTGTTTGAAATGTGCTTCCGATTCAGAAGGGAAACCGGTAATCACATCAACGCCGATGCAGGCATGCGGCATAAGTGACTTTATGAAGGTGATGCGTTCCCGGTAAAGGTCGGTGCGGTATCTGCGGCGCATAGCACGCAGGATATCGTCGCTTCCGCTCTGCAAGGGGATGTGGAAGTGAGGCATGAATTTCTTCGAAGACGCCACGAAAGCAATGATTTCATCGGAAAGCAGATTGGGCTCAATCGATGAAATTCGGAAGCGCTCGACACCATTGAGTTCGTCCAACCGTTTCACCAATTCAAGCAGACTCGTTTGATGTTGCGTGCCGTAGTCACCGATATTGACTCCCGTTAGCACGATTTCTTTTGCTCCCGAGTCGATTGCTTTTTGGGCCTCTGCCAATGTTTCTGCAAGCGGAGCACTGCGGCTTCTTCCGCGCGCCAAGGGAATGGTACAAAAGGCACAGAAGTAATTGCATCCATCCTGCACTTTGAGAAACGTTCGCGTGCGATCACCGGCGGAAAACGAAGGGATAAATTCTTTTACGTCTTTGATTTCCCCGACGTGTATGCGGGTCTCGCCTGATTTTATTTTGGCTTCGACGTGGGCGGGAAGGTTGAATTTTTCTCCGGCGCCAAGCACGATATCAACACCGGGAATAGCGGCAATTTCTTGTGGCTTCAATTGGGCATAACATCCCACAACGGCAACATAGACGCCCGGGTTGTTGCGCACAGCCCGACTCACTAGATTCCGACATTTTTTGTCAGCTTGTTCTGTAACGCTGCACGTATTGATTACCAGCACATCGGGATTGGCCTCCATATCCACGCGGGAGTAACCTGCATCGGTGAACTGTCGGGCCAAAGTGGAGGTTTCCGAAAAGTTCAGTTTACAGCCCAGTGTATGAAAGGCAATCGTGCGAAAAGGATTCATGCGCGGCAAAGATAATGGCCATTGAGCCTCACCTCTTTGCGTTTATAAACTTGTAAAAGTCTATTTGTAGGGATGTCCATGATTCGTTAATTTGGGCCTTTCAAAAAAACACTGCAACATGTTGAGAAACCTACCATTAGTGGTACTCTTTTTTGTTATCCCATTTATTGTAAAAGCTCAGGAGCCGTGTGAGGTGGTGTTTGATTTGTTTGGTCAGGATACGGCTTGCGTGGGAGCTGATCCCTTTTATTTACCGCCGGTAGCTCCTTTCGGGGGTACCTATTCGGGGTTAAATGTTTCTGCTGATGGTCTATTTGATCTTTCGGGATTAAGCGCCGGGGAGTATGAAATTGTTTACACGGCTGATTCCGCGGTTTGTCTCGGTTCCGCTTCGGCGTTTATCACGTTGGTTGAACCTACACCTTTTACGCTTGTAGGAACAACCGAAGTGTGTGTCGGTGGTACAACAGTAATTACATCAGAGGAGGGATACGAGTTGACATGGGATGATGGAACCAAGAGTTTTGTGCGTGAATTTACTCCTGACAGCACATATGAAACCTACGCTTCCTATACCGATGCTGCAGGTTGCACCTATTATAACGAGTTTACCTTGGCAGTTTTGGATTTTGACAGCACGGGAGTCGTAGCGCCTCAGCAAGTGTGCTATGGACAGGAAATCACCATTGATATCGTCAATGCGACTTACGTGCAGTGGTTAATCGATTTTAGCGAGTCCACGCGAATAACAACTTCCTTTACACAAGACACGACGCTCGAGTTGAAAATCTATTCAGGTTCGTGCGACAGTATTTTCAACTTCACGATTGAAGTAGCAGACTCCATAGAGTTTGAGATCATCACAGATACTACGCTGTGCACGGGTCAGTTGGCGCTTGCTGTTGGGGTCGGAAATCCCTTAAGCTATCGTTTTGATGGCTATGGCACGTTCACGGATTCACTCGTGTTTGAGTTGTCGGATGATGCTACGGTATACGTTCAGGCCTATGGAGAGTTTGATTGTTTGGCGGAAGCATTCATTTCGTATATCGTTGATGAGTATCCTCCATTAGCGATTACTTATCCGGATTCGGTTTGCGAAACATTTCCGATTGAGATATTCGCTACCGGCGCCTATGATTACATCTGGTTGGATCTTCAGACAGGTGATACATTGCTGATTGGTGGGCAGCAAGACCTTCAACTTACTGCTGATCAAAGCCTGCAATGGTCAATCATAGGTTCGTCGTTTTACGGATGCCAAATTGCACAGGATGTTGATGTTTATGTTGATCCAACACCTGAAGTGCGCATCGATACCTTAACCGCTTTCTGCCTGGAGCGCCCAATTTTATTACAAGGCAACGGTGCTTTTCAATACACCTGGAGCAATGGATATGTTGGAGGTACGCTGGAGTTTGAAGGAGCCACTGACACGGTGTTTTCTGTCATCGGTGCAACCGCGTTTGGATGCGTCAATTACGATACGCTGAGCATTACCGTTCATGAGGTACCGATTGTTACTGCCTTTGGAGAGAATTCGATTTGCGAAGGAGATACCGCAACTGTCACTGCTATTGGAGCCGTGTCGTATGTCTGGGGCGGTGTACTTGAAGGAGAAACAGTAGACCTTACACCAATCGTCGATAGTGCGGTGACCTTCGTAGGCTACAATGTTTACGGTTGCGCCGACTTTTCCATTTTCAATATCAATGTGGATCCGGCGCCGATTATTCAATTCATCGGTCCGGCCTATATCTGCGAAGGAGATTCAGCATCACTGGAAGTTGTTACGAATGGCGTTTTTGCATGGTCTGATGGATCCTTGGCTTCTATTATTCCCGTCACGCCTTTGGACGATACGACCTATGTGCTGACCTCTATCGGAGGAAACGGATGTCCGCGCACCGCGGCCTATGCTGTCCCTGTATACGCTTATCCTCAGTTTTCATTTGCAGGTCCTTCAACACTGTGTTATGGTGATACCGCACAGGTAATCTTATCGGGAACTGATGTATTTCTATGGAGCAATGGTTTGCAAGGCGACAGCGTTGTCTTTGTGCCGCAGGGGTCACAAACAATTTTGATTTATGGTTCGAGCAATGAGGGTTGCACAACCATTTATCCTTATGCACTCACCATCCATCCCGCGCCTCAGGTTCAATTTGCTTTCAGTGCGGATACGCTGTGTGAATCAGGCACAGGCATTAGCTGGACGGCAAGTCCTTCAGGTGGTGTGCTAACGGGTGATGGAGTTGTAGACAACTGGTTTAATCTGGGGTCTGCGCTTAACGGACTAAACACAGTATCGTACACAGTTGCGAACGAATTTAACTGTGAGGCATCTGCAACGGATGAGCTCATCGTGGAAACGTGTCTGAATGCAGAAGATTTGAATGCAACCGGGTTGGAACTCTTCCCGAATCCTGCAACTGACGAAGTGATGCTGAAATGGACCGGTGCCGCTGCCTACACGGTCGTGAATCAGCAGGGACAGGTTGTCGAGAAGGGACAGTTTTCTGCATTTACGCGAATAGACATCGCCTCATGGAGTGCCGGTATCTACATGTTAGAAGTGCATGGAAGCGAGGCGTCAGAAACGGTTCGCTTAGTGAAACAATAGAAGCAGTCGGCTTACTTAAACCATTGAATGGATTGACCCACTTTCGCTTTGAGGTCTTTCCGCTCAACGATGTAGTCTAAAAACCCGTGTTCCAGAACGAACTCAGCGCTTTGGAAGCCTTCCGGCAGATCTTTTCCGATGGTTTCTTTAACGACGCGTGGACCTGCAAATCCAATCAGTGCTTTCGGTTCAGCGATATTGATATCGCCAAGCATGGCAAATGATGCGGTGACACCACCGGTAGTTGGATCGGTGAGAAACGAGATATAGGGCAAACGAGCGTCGGCCAGCTGTGTGAGTTTTGCGGAGGTTTTGGCCATTTGCATAAGCGAGAGACCAGCCTCCATCATGCGTGCACCGCCGGATTTGGAGATGCAGATGAACGGACACTTGGAATCGATGGCCACATCTACGCCTTTTGCAAATTTTTCACCGACTACCGAACCCATCGATCCGCCGATAAACCCGAAATCCATGCAGGCGATTACAGTTTCCTGGCCATTGATTTTGCCTTTGGCAACGCGAATTGCATCTTTCAAACCGGTTTTGGCAATCGTGGTTTTGATACGGTCCTTGTAGGATTTGGTATCCGTGAATATCAAAGGATCGGCACTGATCATATTCGGCGCAACTTCACTGTATTCGTTGTCATCAAACAGAATACTGAAGTATTGCAACGAGCTGATCTTCTCATGGTAGCTGCATTTGTTGCAGACCCAGTTTTGCTCAGCATGCTCTTCGCTGGTAAGCACGTGTTTACACTCGGGACATTTATACCACAAGCCTTCAGGAATTTCTTTCTTTTCCTTGTACTTCGTAGTAATACCTTGCATTTTACGTGTAAACCAACTCATAGCTGAACAATTTGTGAGGGTACAAATATGAAGGAAAAACGGCTTTATCGAACCAAATAGATACCCCCTGTTTTCACAACTTCTTCCCCGTTGTATGTAAT
>CANHYZ010000110.1 GCA_947464885.1 Flavobacteriales bacterium | reverse complement strand
GTCCAATCAGTCGTGCCATAGGCTTTGTCGAAAACGACCTCGCCTTTTTTAGCCACCAAAATGCGACAACCCGGGTAGGCCTTGCTGAGAATTCCGCTTTCAGCAATACGATCAATTTTACCCATCGCTTGCTCAACGGATTGTACACTGCGAACCTCACCGTCAGACATCATGTCTTCTTCGTAATCGCCGGCAGGACTGCCGCCGGGAACTATAGTGCCTGCCGTGTTACGCAAGCTGGAATACCAGATTTCGTCACCCACCGACCAACGCAAGCGACCTCCACCAGGTGTGCTGTAACCGGCACCGGCGGGGAACTGAGCTGTCGCACTTACCGGCAATGAACCATCGGCGCCAATGGCACCCGTGATGACTTCCGCTACGGCAATCTGCGTCATCGGATCATCCTGGTAGGCAACTAACAATCCATCGATATTGCTCAAATCCTTCAGCGCACTGAGGGCGTAGGGATTAGCAAGCATGCTCACAATCACCTGACGTTCTTCACCTACAGAATTCAGAATACGCAAGGACTCATTGGTGATGCCGAAGTTCTTTTCGGGCTTGTTGCTGGAGTTAACCAATGCAGCAATGATCAAATCATACGTGCCTAGCGTATCTCTCCACCACATCGCACGGTTGTAATCCGGACTTTTCTCCATCACATAGTGATCGAAGTTGCCGTAATGCACCATGGTAGCGTTGAAATCATTTTTGCGCTCAGCACCAATACTCACCACAGCCACACGTTTGCCAACCAAGTTGGCCAATGGGAGGATGTTCTCTTCATTCTTAACGACCGTAACGCTCTTTTCAACCAACTCGCGGCGCAAGGTGAGCGCCTGTGTGTTGTTGAGATCGGCATAAACATTTTCCACAGTCACGGCTTTCATGTTGTGCAAACCGGCCCACTCTTTCGCCTGCAGAATTCGGTAGCAATGCATGTCAATTTCTTCCATGCTGATCCAACCGCTATCGAGAGCAGTCTTGATTTTGTCAATAGCCTTAGGAACATCTTGCGAGAAGAGTAACACGTCGTTGCCGGCCTGAAGCGCTTTCACTTCAATCTCGCCGGGCTTGAAAAATTTCGCCACGCCTTGCATGTTGAGCGCATCGGTAAATACCAATCCGCCAAAGCCCAATTTGTTGCGCAGCAAATTCGTGATGACCTCGCGCGAAAGGGTAGAGGCTACTTTTTCATTCGGATCCAAGGCCGGTGCATAGAGGTGAGCCGTCATAACACTACCCAACCCTTCACCGATGAGCTGCTTGTAGGGATATAATTCCAGTGAATCGAGGCGCTCGTAGCTGTGCAACACAACAGGCAAGTCTTTGTGAGAATCCACACCCGTATCACCATGACCGGGAAAGTGCTTCGCGCAAGCCAATACACCACCGTCCTGCAAGCCCTTCATATACATGCGGCTCTGCGCCGTCACGAGTTCTTTGTTTTCACCAAATGAACGGCTGTTGATGACGGGATTCTTTGCGTTGTTGTTGATGTCGACACACGGAGAGAAGCTCACATGAACCCCCAGGCGACGCAGCTGACGTGCCATTTCACGGCCAAAAGCATAAACAAGACTGTCGTTCGTTGAAGCACCAATAGTCATCTGACGTGGATAGGCGATGGTCGAATCTAGGCGCATGCCCAAGCCCCATTCGGCATCCATACCGACCATCAATGGCACTTTGCTGCTCGACTGATAGCGGTTGGTCAATATAGCCTGACGACCGGGTGTGCCTTGCATGAAAATAATACCTCCGATGCCGTAGTTATCGATGAGCGATTGAATCTTTTGAGGGTTATAAGCATTGTGCTTGGGGTCGCTCCAGGCGGCCACCATGAACAGCTGACCAATCTTCTGGTCCAGCGACATACTTTGCATCAATGAATCGGCCCAGGGAGTCACGCGCTGCTTAAAGCACGGCTGTTGAGCGTTCATTTGTCCGACAAGGAAAATCAGAAAAATGCCAAGAGTGAGGATGTTGCGGCAAATACGCATAGGTAAATACAGTCTATTTCGAGTTTACGGTAAAGAGACGAAATAGATACACTGATATTTTACCAAAGAGGTATTATTAACAACAGTGGCGTGTGGAGAATAATGACTAGTGACTAGTGACAAGTGACTAGTGTTGAGTGCGAGGGAAAGGGGGCGAGTTATTTCGCTTTGAACTTCGAGATAGCGTTGCGGGTGAAATCGGACAACACCAATCGACCGCTAATGCCGGCGCGTTCCACCAGTAATTCATCCCAGTTTTCGGTGCCCTGCCAGAAGATGTTCTTCAATTCCGCCATCGCTTCAGGATTGGAGTTGACCAACTTTTGAGCGAGCGCGTCGATAGCCGCATCCATCGCTTCTTCAGTTTCGAAAATTTCGGCGTAAAGGCCTTTTTCTTTCGCCCATTGCGCCGATTGCCACTCAGTGGCGTTTATGGCTAATTGCGACATGGCAGAAAGACCCATCTTGCGTTGAACAGCAGGTCCCACCACAAATGGTCCAATGCCCACAGCGAGTTCACTCAATTTCACAGAAGCTTTCGTAGTTGCGAAGCAATAGTCGACGCTGGATGCAACGCCAACACCACCGCCCACAGCCTTGTTTTGAACGCGGCCGATAATCAGTTTGGTACTCTTACGCATCGCATTGATGACGTGCGCGAAGCCGCTAAAGAAACGCGTGCCGCCCTCCAGATCCTGAATGGCGATGAGCTCATCGAAACTGGCTCCGGCACAAAAGGCCTTTTCGCCTTCGCTCCGTAAAACGATGACAACGGTTGCAGGATCATTGCTCACACGCGTGATGGTGTCGCCCAATTCGCGCAACAGCACTCCAGGCAACGAATTGCTCTGCGGGTGAAAAAAGCTGATGGTAGCAATACCGGATTGCGTATCGACCTTGACGTGTCCGTTTTCCATACGTGAATAGCCTCTGAATGAAAATTAACCGCGCTTAGGAATCGGCACGTAATCGCGCTTCGTTGAACCGGTGTAAACCTGACGAGGACGTCCAATCGGCTCACCATGCTCTACCATTTCTTTCCATTGTGCAATCCAACCCGGCAGACGACCTAGTGCAAACATCACCGTGAACATTTCGGTAGGAATACCAATAGCACGGTAGATAATGCCCGAATAGAAGTCAACGTTTGGATACAACTTACGCTCAATGAAGTACGGATCTTTCAGAGCCACTTCTTCGAGTTGCTTGGCGATATCCAATACAGGGTCATGAATGCCCAAACGGTTCAATACGTCGTCGCATGCCTTCTTGATAATCTTCGCGCGTGGATCGAAGTTCTTGTAAACACGGTGACCAAAGCCCATCAGACGGAATGAGTCATTCTTGTCCTTGGCCTTGTCTACCCACTTCTGAACATCACCGCCGTCATTCTTGATACGCTCGAGCATCTCGATTACGGCTTGGTTAGCACCGCCGTGAAGAGGACCCCACAACGCCGCAATACCGGCAGAAATAGAAGAGTAAAGGTTCGATTGCGATGAGCCAACGATACGAACGGTAGATGTAGAACAGTTTTGCTCGTGATCAGCATGCAGGATCAGCAACTTGTTGAGTGCATCATCAACCACCGGATCAATTTCGTAATCGGCAGTTGGCAAAGCAAACATCATGTGCAGGAAGTTCTGCGTATAGGTATGGCTGTTTTTCGGATACATGATAGGGTGACCAATGCTCACCTTGTGCGCTTGTGCGGCCAGTGTTGCCATCTTGGCAATCAGGCGGTGCATGGTCAACTCGATGTCCTTGAACGGACGGTTCGGGTTTTGTGCCTCCGGGTAGAAGGTCGACATGCTCGCGATCATCGATGACAATACCCCCATCGGGTGTGCACCCGTTGGATACGCCTCGTAAAAGCGCTTCATATCTTCGTGCACTAGCGTGTGGTGACTAATGCTGCTCTGGAAGTAATCCAATTCCTTCTGAGTTGGAAGCTCGCCGTAAATCACCAGGTAAGCCACTTCGAGGAAAGAAGCGTATTCAGAGAGTTGCTCAATCGGGTAGCCGCGGTACCACAAGATACCGTTGTCACCATCGAGGAAGGTGATTGAACTCTTGGTTGAACCCGTGTTCTTAAAACCGGTGTCTAACGTGATATAGCCGGTTGTCTCCAGCAATTTGCTGATGTCAATGGCTTTTTCATTTTCGGTTCCGATGACGACAGGAAGTTCATACTCTTTGCCTTCCAGGATCAGTTTCGCTTTTTCGCTCATAACGTAAGTGGAGTGATTTCAAAATTTGAGGCCGCAAGATAGTTAGCCGCGGCGTTTAAACAATTAAATAAGATTACAGTTCGAAAAAAAAATACCCCCTTGCGAGGGTTCGGAAGCGCAGTCAAAAGTCGGTGTGAACATTTTACCTCAACTCGTTGTTCTATGTTTTTAACGAATTCCGTCACTACAGGATATGTTAGCAGTCAATTGGGATATCGAACTATTGGAAAAGGCGCGAAGCGTCCGTCCACACGACGCAAGTCTGGTGCTGCCCGATTATCATTTGGGCGACCCGTTGAACGTGGCCTACAATTACTGCCGTAATATAACCGCCATCCACAGCAAGTCATTTTACATGGCTTCCGGAATGTTGAGCCCCGAAAAGCGCAAGGCCGTCAGGGCGTTGTACGCATTCTGCCGAACCACCGACGATATTGTCGACAACGCGGTTCAGGTTGGGCACAAGGACCTTCAAGCTTGGCGTGATCAAAGTCTAGGTGTTTGCCCGCGTTTCAATGATCCCGTTTCCATTGCCTGGGCGGATACCCGTCAGCGATTTAAAATCCCGGCGTGTTATGCACTCCAACTCATCGATGGCGTGGCTAAGGACATGCATGTTCATCGCTACGGAAACTTTACCTCCCTGGCGGAGTATTGCTACGGTGTGGCTTCGACTGTTGGATTGATGAGCATGCACATCATCGGTTTTAGCGATGAAAAGGCCTTGCGGTATGCCGTGAAACTCGGAGTGGCTCTGCAACTCACCAATATCCTGCGCGATATCGCCGAAGATTACCGCAGGGGCAGAATATACCTGCCGCAAGATGAAATGACTGCCTTTGGGATAACCGAGGATCATCTGCATCTTGGGATTGTCGACGAGGCATGGATTGCATTCATGAAATTTCAAATTGACCGAACCCGCAAGATTTACGAAGAATCCTGGCCGGGTATCGCCATGCTCAACGCGGATGGTCGCATGTCCATTGCTGCCGCGGCCACGTTTTATCGTGGGATACTCCATGATATAGAAAAACGTGGATACGATGTTTTTTCAGGCAGAGCCTGCGTTTCTAAATGGGGTAAAATCAAACAGATTCCTTCCATTTGGTTTCAGTCAGTGCTCGCTCCCAATACCGGAATGATCCAACCAAATTCGATTTAAATGAAACAAGGAAAGAAAGAAATTGTCGTTATCGGCGCCGGATTCGGTGGACTTTCAGCCGGAATTCGCCTGGCTGCAGCCGGTCACGACGTCACCCTATACGATAAGCGTGACAAAGTTGGCGGTCGAGGCTACCAATACGAAATCAACGGGTTCAAATTCGACGGCGGCCCCACCGTAATGACAGCTCCCTACATGTTTGATGAGTTGTTTGCACTCGCAGGTAAAAAGCGTGAGGACTATTTTGATCTCATCGCGCTGGATCCTTTCTACCGTATCTTCAATGAGAAAGGCGAGCCTTACAATTACTACCGCGACCTGGAAATGGCCAAGAAGGAAGTCGCCAAGTTTAGCCCCGGCGACGTGGATGGGTTTGAGCGGTTTGTAAAAAGCACCGAGGAGGTTTTCAAACGCTTTCATCCGCATACCGAAAAGCCGTTTTTGAAAGTGGGTGATATGATGCGCATTATGCCGGATATCATCAAAACCAATACGTATCTGCCGATGTATCATTATGCTGCACGGTATGTCAAGGATGAGTTTATTCGTCGTATTTGCTCGTTCCATCCTTTGCTTGTAGGCGGTAATCCATTCGATACACCATCGATCATGGCACTCATCATCCAATTCGAAAAGGAATGGGGTGTGCACTATGCCCGCGGAGGAACCGGTGCTGCCGTTGCTGCGCTTGGAAAGCTGTTTGTCGAACTAGGTGGAAAGTTGAAACTCAATACTGAAGTAGAAGAAATTCTTATCGATAACGGAAGAGCCGCGGGTGTGAAACTCATGGATGGTACCGTGCACAAAACCGATGTGCTAGTGTCCAACTCTGATGTGGCTTTCACCTATAAAAACCTCATTAAAAAACACAATCGCCCGAAAAAGGTGGACATGTACTTCGATAATTTGCAGTACAGCAACTCGCTGGTGGTGATTTACTTTGGTACAAAGAAGCGCTACCTCGACAGCAAGCTGGCCCATCATAATATTATATTAGGGGAGCGTTACAGAGGCTTGTTGAAGGACATCTTCAACGCGAAAACGCTACCGGAGGACTTCAGTCTGTACCTGCACATGCCAACAATCACTGACGAAAGTATCGCACCGGAAGGTTGCGAATCATTCTATGTGCTGAGCTTGGTTCCGCACCTCGATGCGAACATTGATTGGAAAACTATCGGACCGAAATACAACGAACGCGTGCTGCAGTTCTTGGAGGACAACTACCTGCCTGACCTACGCGAAAACATTGTAGCTATGCATTCCATCGACCCGGTTCACTTCAACCAAACGTTGAATAGCCACAAGGGCGCTGCATTCTCCGTAAAACCGTCACTCACGCAATCAGGATGGATGCGTCCGCATAATAAATCGTCCTTCTTTGAGGATCTTTATTTTGCCGGGGC
>CANHYZ010000109.1 GCA_947464885.1 Flavobacteriales bacterium | reverse complement strand
TAGCCGACGCTATTGCTACCTACGATGAGATGGAGAAGCGTTACGGCATCTATGAAGAACTTTCGTTTCAGAAGCAAATGCTGTACATGGAGCTTAACGACCGGGAAAAGGCGGGCCGGGAGTTGGAGAAGCTGGCGGAATATTACCCTGATCAGCCGCAGTACTGGGGCATGGCGGCGCAGCACTATCAGCGCTATGGCATGAAGGAAAAGGCCATCATGGCACTTGAGCGCATGGTGAAGGCCGACCCCAACAACGGACAGGTGCATATGCAGCTCAGTGAGTTTTACGCGATGCAGCAAGACGAGCAGCGTTCGTATGATGAATTGAAACTGGCTTTTGGTACCAACGACATTGGCATCGATCAGAAGATTGCCATTTTGCTGCGTTATTTTACCCTGACGGAGCGAGTGCCCGCACAACTGGGCCATGCGTATGAGCTGCTTGATCTGACGGAGAAGACCCAGCCATCGGAGCCCAAGATTTATGCGATGTATGGCGACTTTCTTTACCGCGAGGGCAAATTGGCAGAGGCGTTGATGAAGTACAAGCGCGCTATTGCCCTCGGTGGATCACTGAGTTCAATTTGGGCGAATGTGTTGGAGATCGAGTTCGCCTTGGGTAACATCGATGCGTTGTATGTGGATTCGAAAACCGCACTGGAGTTGTTCCCGCTGATGCCGGAGTTTTACTATTTCCGTGGATTGGCCATGCAACGTAAGAGCGAACACCGCGATGCGATTGAGCAATTCAATTTGGGAAAGGAACTCATCATCGATAACCGCGATTTGAAAGCACGCTTCTATGCTTCCTTGGGTGAATCCTATCATTACACCAATCAATACGAGCAGTGCGATGAAGCGTTTAATGAATCGTTGCGACTGGATCCCGCAAATGTTTTCGCACTCAACAACTACGCCTACTACCTCTCGTTGCGCAATGTGAAATTGGATCAGGCTATTGAAATGGCGCGAAGGGTGAATGAACTCTCACCGAGTGTTTCATCGTTTGAAGACACCTACGCCTATGCCTTGTTTAGAAAAGGGCTGTACAACGATGCGCTCACATGGATTGAAAAGGCATTGGCCCATAAGGAACTAAGTCCGGAGTTATTGGAGCACTACGGCGATATCTTGTTTAAACTGGGCAGAGTGGAAGAAGCCTTAACCCAATGGAAACAGGCGGATGCATTACCCGGAGCAAGTGCCAAGCTCAAGACGAAAATTTCAGGCAAACAATACATCGATTGAACGGACGCCTAGCAACATACCAGCACTTTGGCCAACGATTCTTCTCCTTGACCCTGGTGGTTATCGTGATGAGCGCGATGAGCGCCTGTCGCAAACCGAAGGAAGTGGTGCGTGAAACGCCCGTGAAGAACAGAACAGCCGGTTACTTGCTGAAGCGTTACGCCGAGAACAAGTACGACTTCGATTGGCTGGGCATGAAGGTGGATGCCTCTTTTGGAACAGAGGATAATTCGGACAGCTTCAAAGCGACAATTCGGATGCGCAAGGACAGCGCGATCTGGGTATCGATTGTCCCGGCGCTTGGCATTGAAATGATTCGTGTGATGATTACGCCGGACAGTTTGAAGTACCTCTCGAAAATCCCGGAGAACAAGTTCTATTATACCGGTAGGTTCGATGAAATCGGTAGGCTCATCGGCATTGATTTCGACTTTGAAATGTTGCAGGATTTGCTGGTGGGAAATGCCATTGGGTTGGAAAAAGATGAGCAGCGTTTTCGCAGTGAAATTGACGACAACGACTACTTGCTTATTTCGAAATACCGCCGTAAGGTGCGCCGTGTAGTTGGTGTAGACGATCGGAAGCTGGAAGGCGATACCATTTTGGTGAATCCCGATGACCCGCGTTTTCGGCGCACGGCCAAGCGAACCGACGAAGAAGATGGATTGATCATATCGCGTTATTGGTTGGAACCGTCCGGATTTCGCTTAGTGAAATCGGTATTCAACGATTTGTTGCGCCAACGAACCATGGAAATCAGTTACGAGGATTTTCAGCTCGATGGCGAGCAATACTATCCGGCCAAATGCCGTTTGCTCATGTCAAGCACGCAGGTGCGACAAGAGATGCGCTACGAGATTACGAAGCTTTCATCCGGAAAACCCTACGAGTTTCCATTTGAAATCCCGGAGGATTATGTGAGAAGAGACAGTTTGTAACACGATTGAGCATGGAGAAAATGAAGACGACATCGAACCGTTTTTTTATCGTCACCGCGATCATGGCGCTGACGATTTTCATTATTCCGTTGTGTGCGGTTGTGGGTCAATCGAAGAAGGATCTGCAAAAGCAGCGCGATGAAATCAACGATAAGATTGAGCAAACGAAGAAGATGATTCGCGACTCGGAGCGTCAGCAAAAGTCAACCATTCGTCAGGTGCAGTTGCTCAACGAGCAGCTGACATTCCGCGAGCAGTTGCTCAGCAACATCAACAACGACATCCACACCATTGACGGCGAGATCAAGAAGAAGAATCACTACATCGGTGAAATGGAGCAGCAGGTGGATCAGATGAAGCGCGAGTATGGACGCATGATCTACAACGCGTTTCGTCAGCGCAGCAGCTACGATAAGCTCATGTACATTTTCGCTTCGGAAGATTTTCACCAAGCTTACAAGCGATTGAAGATGACGCAGCGTTACGCGGATGCGCGCAAGAAGCAGGCGTTCATGATTCTCGGGAAGCAGGAGGAAATTAAATCAAACATCAACGACCTTGAGCGCGACAAGCAGAGCAAGGCGCGATTGGCGGATGCCAAGGAGAAAGAGAAGGAGGAGGTTGAGGCAGACAAAGTGGAGCAGCAGAAGCGACTCCAGGCGCTGAAGAAAGAGGAAGGCAAGTTGCGCAAGCAGCAGGATAAGCAGAAGGCGGATCGAGACAAACTCACGTCACGCATCCAAGCGGTCATTGCCGAGGAGATTCGTAAAGAGAACGCGAAGAAGATGGAGGAAGAAAAGAAGGCCGCTGCTGCCGCTGCTGCCGCCGCGAAATCCACCGCCGCGAAGAGTACGTCAGGAACTACAGCAAGTGCTCCTAAGACAACAACAACGTCAACCACCACCACTACTGCGGCTGCGCCGGCAGCGAAGAAGACGGCCGCTGTGGCTTTGGCGCCCGAGACGGTGCTGGTGAATAAGGATTTCGAGAAGAACAAGGGTGCATTGCCTTGGCCGGTGAGTGCAGGGGTCATTACCTCGCATTTTGGAAAGCACGCGCATCCATCATTGGCGCAAGTGGTCGTGAACAACAACGGCGTGGATTTCACCACAGAGAAGGGAGCAAATGCACTCGCGATATTCGGCGGCAAGGTGACCTCCATCTTCACTATTCCCGGCGCCGGACAAAACGTGATTGTCACGCATGGTTCGTACAAAACGGTATACAGTGGATTGGAAACTGTCTCCGTCAAAATCGGCGATGCTGTTTCAACGAAGCAAAAACTGGGTACCGTCATGTACGACGGCGAAGACTACACGCTCCACTTCGAAGTCTGGAAGGTTGGCGCAGAAGCCGGCGCTGCGCAGAATCCCGAGTTGTGGATTAAGAGGCGGTAGGGGAGTTGAGTTTGCCTTGAGCATTAGACACAACCCCAAAAGTGAGAAATTTGGGTTATGACCGTTATATATAACCCAAGATCAGTCGCACATAGCATGAATTCGCTACGAGTTCGATTGATTTCTTGATGTATATTATTCATTGGTCAAAGTGCTAAACCGCTAGATTTATCAAGGGCTATAAGCATTATACAATGCTCATTTCGGAAGTTTCGAGCACTTTGTCCGTAGCGGTTATTGGCTATTTACTCAGCAGTTTATTCATCTGAATTTTGATTTCGCTTTTCGATGATGAAATCGAGAACACCATGAATCACAAATTCCTAATTGTAATCAGATGAAAAACAATCTATGCATTTTGTTTCTTGGCCTCTGCTCTCTTTTGCATGCCAACAACATCAGTGTATCGAACGTTGTACTTACTGGTCAAAGTACAGCCGGAGGACTTAATCATGTGTCAAACCATACCATGGTACAGTTTGATTTGTCCTGGGAGAATAGTTGGCGCTCTGCAGGCGCACCCAACAACTGGGATGCCGCCTGGGTCTTTATTAAGTATCGCGTGGGCAATGGTCAATGGCAGCATGCCCGATTGAATGACACGGGACACAGTGTGGGCGCCTCAGCTTCAATAGATGTGGGACTGCAAACTCTCGGAAGTGCATTCAATTCAACCGGCAATCCGGGAGTTGGCGCTTTTATATATCGCAGTGCAGTGGGCGAAGGCACCTTCAGCATCAGTAACGTACGATTGCGCTGGAATTATGGCGCTAACGGAGTACTGGATAATGATGCCGTGGACGTGCGTGTGTTTGCCATTGAAATGGTTTACGTTCCTCAGGGCAATTTCAGTTTGGGTGATGCAACAACAACACCCGCAAATGGGAACGGATCCGATATTGGAAGTAACTTCCGCAATGGCAGTGCAAATGTGCCTTTTGTTATCAGCGGGGAAAGCGCTTTAACACTTGGCGGCGTCAACAATGGCAATTTAACCGTGCAGACAAATAGCGTATCGTGGTTGAGCGATGACTTTAATGTGAGTACCGAACAAACATTGCCGGCCACGTTTCCCAAAGGCTACAATGCTTTTTATGGCATGAAGTACGAGATAAGCCAACAGGGATATGTAGATTTTTTGAATACCCTTACCCGAGTTCAGCAGGATTCACGCACTCGGACCACGCTGAGTCTGGGAGTAACCGGTGTTACGGAGCGTTACGTGATGAGTGGCACAACAACAATTCAAAGGCGCAATGGTATTCGTTGCGATGCTGCTTTCAACGGCACAGCTCCGATTCATTTTTATTGCGATTTGAATGGCAACGGCATTGGAGGAGAGACAACGGATGGGCAATGGTTGGCCTGCAATTGGCTCAGTGTATATGACAATGCCGCTTACCTTTTCTGGAGTGGCCTTCGCCCCATGACCGAGCTTGAGTTTGAAAAGGCCTGTCGTGGGCCACTGACTCCTGTTATCGATGAATACGCGTGGGGTAGTACTTCCTTTAACCAAGCCACCGCTATCAACAATAATGGCGCCTTTAATGAAACGAGCAGTCCCGGAGCCAATATCGCTATGCGAAACAATGAAAATGTGCAGGGTCCTGTGCGTGTGGGTTCATTTGCAACTGCCACCACAACAAGGGCCGGTGCCGGTGCCGGTTACTATGGTATGATGGAACTAAGTGGCAATTTATGGGAACGAACAGTAACCATTGGCAGGCCTTCAGGTAGGGCATACACCGGTCTTCACGGCACAGGAATGCTCACCGCGGATGGTAACTCTGATGAGCCCACATGGCCGGGGATATTAGGCGGACTTGAAATTTACGTCGGGGGCAATTCCGGCATGGGTAACCGTGGATGTGACTGGTTTGGTCAGGCGCAGACCTATTTAACTATTTCGAATAGAAGCATGGCAAATTACGGAGCACCGGATCGCAATTATAATACTGGTGGACGAGGTGTTCGAAGTGCTTCTTGATAGAAAGAACCTCTCAACGACATACTCAATCAACAAAACCACAACAATCATCAAACATTAAAACAAATAATCCCATGAAAGTCTTGATCCTTTTTATAACTGCCTGGTTATGTATCGGATTTTCCTCCATAGCCCAGTACAAGGGCGGTAACGGCAGAGGAGATGCTGCGGGCATCAGAACAGGTACCCTTTTGAATGGGTTGCTTTTACCTACAATCACATCGTTCACACCAACGGCTGGGTGCACCGGCGTTACTACAGTGACCATTACGGGGACTTCCTTTAGCGGAGCTTCTGCAGTGAGTATAGGGGGTGTCGCGGTGAATTCTTTCACAGTTAATTCAGCCACCGAAATTTCTGCCCTAGTGGGTAGCGGTTCAACAGGCGTCATTCAGTTGACCACACCAGCGGGATCTGCTCAAAGCACCGGTATTTTTAGCGTGAATCCAACATGGTACCTGGACGCTGACGGTGATGGATATGCTGCCGTAGGAGAAGGAGCCACACAGTTGGTTTGCGTAAGCCCGGGGGCAGCATGGACGCTTAGTTCGCTTGGCGCTGATTGCGATGATTCGAATCCCAACATAAATTCGGGGGCAACTGAAATTTGTGGCGACATGGCAGACGACAATTGCGATGGTAATTTGGATGAATACTGTCCTGGACAAAGCCTCAATGATTCGCCGGTCATGGCCGTCAATCTTCAATACAGCGTGAATGTTACCTACCCCAACTGTTTTCCCATTCAGGGGTATCTTACCGGAGCGACCGACTCGCCGGAGTCCGCTGTTTATAACGGTAAGGATCTGTGGTACAAGTTTACTGCACAATCGACTGCTGTTTCTATTACACTTAGCAGTAGCACTCATGACGATTTTATCGCACTGTATGAATATACGGGCAGTAATTATCTGTTGCTTGCAACCGAGAATGTATCATCGGGGATAAACGACATGGAGCGTTTGAATTATGAAGGATTAACGCCAGGCAACGTTTACCATGTTTCCGTGGGAGTAGTATCCGGAAATGTTGGCGCAGGATTTTCCCTTTGTATCCAGCACCTCATGCCATCAGGCTGTGCTGCGGCTCTTCCTGCGGGTGGCTTGAACCTGTGTAATGCTTACCGTGCAGTTTATCGCGGCGCGCCGTCGCAAGGAGTGACTTATAGCTTCAACTTTGCTCCAACGGGTGGAACGGGCGGCAATCCGACGTCGGTATCGGGTACCAATGGGTTGATTAC
>CANHYZ010000108.1 GCA_947464885.1 Flavobacteriales bacterium | reverse complement strand
TTTGCTGTGGCATGTTGAGACGACGAGCAAAGAGCTATACCTGACGTTTGATGATGGCCCTACGCCACAGGTCACGGAAAAGGCTTTAGAACTACTCAAGCGATACCATGCACACGCAACGTTTTTTTGTTTAGGTAAAAATGTAGAGGCACACCCTTCCATTTATCAACGCGTACTCGATGACGGGCATGCAGTCGGTAATCACAGCTATGATCATCCCGATGGCTGGAAAACAGGGCCATTCAGCTACTTGCGAAACGTTGCACGCGCAAGCCCCTTTGTTAAGTCTGCGCTTTTTCGTCCACCGTATGGCCGCATTACACCGGCGCAAGTCAACGCGCTCAAGAAAAAGTTTACGCTGGTGATGTGGGATGTGCTCAGTGCGGATTTCGATCAACAGAAAACTCCGGAACAATGCCTCATGCATGTTAAACAAAATTGCAGGCCCGGGAGTATCGTCGTATTTCACGATAGCATCAAAGCCGAACGCAACATGCTCTATGCGCTCGAAGGAAGTTTAGCGCATTTCAGCGAGCAAGGCTATATCTTTCGCGCTCTTTCTTATCCATGACGGTCAAACCCAAAAAAGCGCTCGGACAACATTTCCTGAAAAACCCGGAGATTTGCGCCCAAATTGCTGAAGCGATTACGCTACACGGCGACTATAAAAAAGTGCTAGAGATTGGTCCGGGTATGGGCGCTCTCACGCAGTATTTACTTCAGCGCCCTGAGTTCGAAACGCATGTAGTGGAGATTGACCGTGAGAGCGTGGATTACCTGAATGTTCATTTCGACGCCCTGCGCGGACGCATTCACGAGGCCGATTTTTTGCGCATGCCTCTGGAGCAACTATTTCCTGAACCCATTGCTGTAGTGGGAAATTTTCCCTACAACATTTCATCGCAAATCGTTTTCAAGGTGCTGGACCACATGGATCAGGTGCCTGAACTGGTAGGCATGTTTCAGCGAGAAGTGGCGCAGCGCTTCGCCGGTTCACCCGGAAATAAAGACTACGGCATAATCTCGGTTTTGGCTCAAGCCTACTACGATATCGAGTATCTATTTACCGTCAACGAAGATGAATTCATTCCACCGCCCAAAGTGAAAAGTGGTGTCATTCGTATGCGACGTAAATTCGGAACTACTCTCGGTTGTGATGAAAAGCTATTCAAACAAGTAGTCAAAACAGCGTTCAATCAACGGCGCAAAACACTGCGCAACTCATTGAAAAGTCTCACGCAAGGGAAAGTGGACACGTCATCTTCGCTCTGGGATAAACGCCCGGAGCAATTGGGTGTTCCTGAGTTTGTGTCATTGACTGAAATCGTTCACCGCGGTATTCGCGGTTAACTATTTGGCTATCTCTCTCACCACTCTGCGCAGCACCTCTCCAACAACCTTACCCTCCAGCGCCGGAATGTGAAATGCCTTGCATAAATCATCGTACTTGCTGCCCCCACCCACAATGGGTTTCAAGAGGGCATCCGGAATAATTAATTCGCTCATATCCATCGTCGGTGAAATACTCTTCACGCCAATCGTCTTAACCACTAACACCTCCAATGCTTCATTTCCAGGATAAGGTTGCTGATCAATGATGACTGAAAATGCGCCTACTGTCTCGTTGGGGGAAACCGTTCGGACGTTGTTGGCTGCAATTAATTCTTCCCATACCACGTGACTAAAATCGCGCGCTGCAGCACCTAAAATAAGTGAGATGACCAAACCTCCGCTGACCACAACGCCTAGTCCTTCACCTTGGTCATACAACCGATGATCAAGATGAATCGGGTGCGTAACCAGGAATCGGGTTGACAACGCGAGGTTGGCACTAACACCTAAAGGGCGCGCAAAGGAGTGCAACAATACTTCATCCTTATTCACCCTTAGACGCGATCCGGTGTAACCCGCCCAGTTTAAACGCAAGCTTCTCGCCTTCAACCAACCTTTGACTGCAGAATCGCGAAAACAATTCTCTCCGTTTAGGTTGGCGGTGTAATCAGGCGTCGTCTCGTGCGAACCGAAGTTCGCGCGCTGAGCGGCATACAACTCCATCTTCTCTGTTCTGAATACAACTTCATCCGATTCAACATTCACCAATTCGCGCAGTGTTGTTACCACCGATCGCTTACCGTCAGCCGTGTTTCGAACACTCAACATCGTAATTTTTTGTCGAACGGTATCTCCTGTGCGTATTGGATAGATTATCTGAGCATTACGGAAACCCAAGTGATAAATAGCGCCGTGGGTATCCGACATGGATACACAGAGGTAAAGGGCCATCATGAATGGAACTGCCATGGTGCCACCATTGTTGCCCTTGATCTCCTGTGCAAAAACTCCGCTCGTATCTGAGGGATTATGCGTATAAAACGATTGTAGCCATAAATCCAGCATGCCTTCGGTGACCGTTAACTCATAAGGGTTTCCGATAATCGCGCCCGGTTGTATTTCTGCATCGGAGCGATGGTGAACGGCGCGTCCCTTTCTTCCCGCCGCTGGCAAATCGCGACCCGTCGAAATATTCAGAATGCGCTGTGCTGCTTTGATGTGTGGAGGACCAACCAGTTGTCCGTCCACGAGCGCCATACCGTCAGTTTGTCGATTCGCTTTTTCTTTTTTGCCTTGCTCGTTGAGTTTTTTCGCAAGCGTATCTAGAAGGCCCTCCTTTCGCGCCAGCTCAACTCGGCCCGCCCAAGCTATTTCCTCCGCTGAAGGAAGCATACAACGCTTCACTACCGAAAGCTGATGACGGTGTATACAGGCCTTACCATCGAACCCATGTCGCTTAGCTTCACGAGCTTCCCGCTCCAAACCAATCACATCCGACACTTTCGTGTAGGGGGTGTCAAACGCAGCAATGCCGCTGGCTCTAGCCGCAAACAACACCGCGTTGCGCGGATAGTCCATCGTTGTATTGCCGTGAGGTATCGCGCCTGTCAACCGAAATAAATCACCGTGTCCAAGGAAAATGCCGATAATCCGACCACCACCCGACTGAGCTATGGCATCAACACGCAGAATAGCTCCGGGTGTTTCTATCAGCGGAAGCAATTTCGTGCTGCCTTCCTTTAAGCCCATCAAGCGCTCTCTGCGCAATAATTCGTGATGCAAGGCGTCCAACTCTTCCGCGCGTTCCGTCATCGTTGGCATCAATGCTGTTACACCTGCCAATCCCACAACGGCATCCAAATCCAACCGTTGCTCATCCGGTATGGCATTCTCATTAATCCTGACCACAATTGGTCTGTCGCCCAAATCTCCTTTGTTGAGTGCTGTTTTCAGCCCTTCACGAACGGCCGCTTTCACAGGCAATGGAACCGCGTCCTGAAAATCCACGATAAAACAATCGGCGTCCATTTGCCAAGCCTTTTCAAAGGCAAACTGTGGCAAAAAGAGCAAAGTCTTCCAAGTAAAAGGGTTAAAAGAAGGTTTAAGTCCCTCCGCCAAGCGGGGTAAGTTTTGCAGATGACTCATTGCAGCGCGAATACGATGACCCCTAGGGGAGCGATTAACGAGTTGCTGGAATTCATTTGCAGGTACTACGATGATTTCCGATGAGCGATTTGCCACAAGCGCATAGTCAATAGGCTGACCACTGAGCGCCGACCACAGGCTGCGAGCCGACTGTGCGTCTTCAACGTCCAGCACCTCTAATGTTTCGCCCTCCTCCTTGACTCGAGTGAATTCGCCGGAAACAATAAAATGGAATTGTGGTTCCTCAGTGAGTGTTAAGACTTCATCTTCTCGCAACGTCTGCTTGCCGAAACCGGACTCCTGCGCCAAGCGCATACCCTCGTCTTTAACAAATCTGGTGAACTGCTCACGCATACGCTCGCGCTGCACTTCTTCAAAGTACTTCGTAATTTGTGACTTCACCAAGGCCTTCTTCACATGCCCAAGCATCGGCACTTGCAACAGCACGGCGTTTGTTGTTGACGTCAGCGTAGCGTTTCGAAAAGCCTCTTCACCTCTGAACAGCGAAGATTCTCCCAATAAATTCCCTGAACTCACCCGACCCACAGTAATTGGGCGCCCCTCATCATCCGGAATCGTGGCCTCAATCTCGCCCTGCAGCAGCCACCACAAGTCAACTGCGCGTTCCCCTAGCCGACAAAGCACATGTCCATTCTCGATATGAATGATGGACGAGTCCTTTCGCATAGCATCGAAAAGGACGTCTTCGGCTGATAAATTAATGGGTGGCTGCGAAAAATAGTCGATGATTGCTTGAATAGCGGATTCCGTAGTGGTAAATGGCATAAAGATGATTTTGGCGTGGGACTAAAAAATAAATGAAAAATACGCATAACAACATTAAAAAGGCTCAACCGATCCACTATGCGTTTGTTTAAATTTACCTCCCCGAAAATTCCGGACTCGCCCTAATGATCAGTCGCGCTACTATCGACAAAATCTACCAAGTTGCCATCATCGAAGAAGTGGTTGGTGAGTTTGTGCATTTGAAGCGCAGTGGATCGGCTTATAAAGGGCTTTCACCCTTCGCCAACGAGAAGACACCGTCGTTCTTCGTTGTGCCGGCTAAAGGCATCTACAAAGATTTCTCCTCGGGCAAGGGTGGCAACGTGATTGATTTTCTCATGCAACATGAGAAACTCAGCTATCCCGAAGCCCTGCGCTGGCTCGCAGCCAAATATCAAATCGATATAGAGGAAGACCAGCAGAGCGAAGAACAACTACAAGAGAAAAGTGAACGTGAGCAGTTGAGTGTCGTCACCGAATTCGCTGCACGCTACTTCCAGCAACAGCTCATTGAAGGCGAGGAAGGACGCGCGATAGGTCTCTCCTATTTTCACGAACGCGGCTTCCGGGATGATATCATTCAAAAGTTTCAACTCGGCTATTGTCCTGATAAGTGGGACGCCATGACGCAGGCCGCTCTCGAACAACAATACCAACTTTCCTACCTGGTTAAAGCCGGACTCACGCGAGAGCGCGATGGAAAGATCTACGACTTCTTCCGCGGTCGTGTGATGTTTCCCATCCACAACATCAGCGGTAAGGTCATTGCGTTTGGTGGAAGAACTCTCAAGGCTGAAAAAGACATCGCCAAGTATTTCAATTCGCCCGAGAGTGAGTTGTATTTGAAGAGCAATGTGTTGTATGGGCTTCATCTGGCAAAAAATGCCATTGTGAAGCACGACATGTGCTACCTCGTGGAGGGCTATACCGATGTGGTGAGCATGCACCAGGCCGGTGTCGAAAACGTAGTGGCCAGCAGCGGTACCTCGCTCACCGAAGGTCAGATTCGTCTGATACGCCGCTACACGCCCAACATTACCATTCTTTACGACGGCGATAGCGCCGGTATAAAAGCCTCTTTCCGCGGAATCGATATGATTCTAAAGGAAGGCATGAATGTGCGCGTATTGCTTTTCCCAGACGGTGATGACCCCGACAGCTTTTCACGCAAGCACAGTTCGGAAGAAATTCAGTCGTTTATCAGCACCAACGCACGCGACTTTATTTCGTTCAAAACATCGTTGCTACTGGAAGATGCCGGCAACGACCCTGTAAAACGTGCAGGACTGATCCGCAATATGGTGGAGAGCATTGCGCTTATTCCCGATGGCATTTCACGCAGCGTGTATGTGCAGGAATGCAGCCGACTCATGGGAATGAGCGAACAGGTGCTGCTGCAGGAACTGAATAAGGTGATTGTCACCAACTTCAAGAAGGAAAAGAAAAGCGATGTTCCCGAAGAAATTCCTGTGCTGGATGAACTTCCGGCTGACGGTGTGCCGCAAGAAAGCCTGGGTAGTTTTTCCATCGAACACCAGGAAAAGGATCTCATCCGTATTCTCCTGCATTACGGTGAAAAGCCGATTGACATCACCATCGTCAACGAAGACGGTCATGAAGAAAAACATCCTGTATCCGTCGCTGAATACATCATCAGCAATTTGGAATCGGATGACATTGTGCTGGAATCACCGGTGTACGCGAACATTTATTCGGAATATGTACAGTTGATCGGAAAAGAAACGCTGCCACAGGCAACAGACTTTACGCAACACCACGACCAGCAAATTTCCGGCGAATCATCCGCTATCCTGATTAGTCCATATAGCCTAAGCGACAATTGGCAACGGCATTTCATCTATCCCGAAACGGAAGACATGCAATTGCGCAAGGCAGCTAAAGATTGTGTTTTTCGCTTGAAACTGAAACGCATTCAACGCATCATCATCGATCTCACGCAAGAACTTGAAGCTGCAGTCAATGATCACGATAAATACGATGCGTTGCTTCAGGAAAAAATCATGCTCGACAAAGCGCGTGCAGAAATTTCGCGCTACTTCGGCACGGTGATTTCTGCATAACAAAAGGAGATGATTGGCGGCCGGCGTTCCGACCAAAACCAACCATCTCCATTGCTCACCAAACCAACCAAAAATCACTGTCATTCATAAAAACCACGGTGCACTTCCCTGCCCCTTGCGGTTTCAACGACTAACGTGTAGTATCCCATAGCCTGATCGGCTGCCATTGTTATGTGAATTTCATTATCAGCTGTCGCATCATATCGCGATGTCGCAATCTGTCGTCCCAGAACATCATAGATGGAGTACCCGAGAATGGCTTCCTTCGCAATGATTGTCAATTGATCGCCATTCATCTGAATAGAACATCTGTCAGGCACTTGCTGCTGCGACACTGACAAACTACGCTCCGCCTCTGGAAAGCCCGAAGGACAATCCTTTATGCGAATCGGCGAAACATCCTGAAAAGCAATAGCGCATTGTGTACCTGATTCATAGCTGTTACATGCTGTTGTATGCAGGGCGTATAAATCA
>CANHYZ010000107.1 GCA_947464885.1 Flavobacteriales bacterium | reverse complement strand
TCAGCGTTTTCGGCCATCAAAATCATACCTTCACTATTCACGCCCTTGATTTCTCTTGGCGCCAAGTTGGCCAAAAAGAGTACATGTTTTCCGACAACTTCTTCCGGTGAATAATGTTCGGCAATGCCTGAGATTACGGTGCGTTCACCAACACCGGTGTCAATTTTCAACTTGAGTAATTTCTTGGTTTTTGGAACGGCTTCCGCTTCGAGAATACGAACCACGCGAATGTCCATCTGCTGGAATTGTTCGAAGGTAATAGCTTCGCTGATGGGTTCTGCCTGCGCGGTGGCTTCAGCCTTGGAGGCGGTCAGTTTGGCCACTTGCTGTGCAACAACCTCATCGGTGATTTTCTCAAACAGAATTGGGAGCTGACCTATGATATGTCCGCTCGAAAGTTGCTCCGCTGTTACCACGCCGTCCCAGTTGCGCTCATTGATTTGAAGCGCCATGAAGAGCTTTGTTGACGTAAATGGAAGAAACGGACGCAGGGCAGCTGCGGCATCAGCCACAAGATTGACGCAGGCATGCAGGATGCGTGCAGTAGCATCCGGGTCTGTTTTCATCAACTTCCACGGTTCCGTTTCGGTGAGCAGTTTATTTCCGGCGCGAGCAATGTTCATCGCCTCGGAAAGTGCTTCTCTAAACTTGAACCCTTCAATCGCAGCACCGACGGCATCATAGGCTCGTCGCGCTTCTGCCGCCGCGCTAAGTTCGGCCGGAGTGGGAGTTCCCTGCAAAGCGGGGATTGTGCCGCCGTAGTATTTGTGCATCAAGACAAACACGCGGTTAACGAAATTGCCTAGGATATCGGCGAGCTCATTGTTGACGCGATCTTTGAAATCGGTCCAGGTGAATTCGCTGTCTTTCTGTTCGGGCATAATCGAGCAAAGCACATAACGCATTTCGTCTTGTCGCCCGGGGAATTCTTCCAAATACTCGTGCAACCAAACGGCCCATTGGCGTGAGGTAGAAATTTTGTCCCCCTCTAAATTCATGAATTCGTTGGCCGGCACGTTGCAGGGCAAAACGAAATCGCCATGTTCTTTAAGGATGATGGGGAAGATGATGCAGTGAAAAACAATGTTGTCCTTTCCAATGAAATGGATGAGGCGTGAATCATCGCTTTTCCAATAGTCTTCCCAGTTTTTACCGTTGCGCTCAGCCCATATTTTCGTGTTGGTGATATAACCAATCGGAGCATCGAGCCAAACATAAAGCACTTTTCCTTCAGCGTTTTCCAACGGTACGGGAACGCCCCAATCGAGGTCGCGGGTCATGGCACGACTTTGCAAACCGCCGTCAACCCAGCTCATGCATTGACCTACCACGTGCGCCTTCCATGATTTTGGATCATGATGTTGCTTGCCGTTGAGTTTACCATCGCGGATGTAGTCCCTGATCCACGACTCGTGATGCGCCATGGGCAAATACCAATGCGATGTTTCTTTCAACACGGGCTTGCTGCCGCTAAGCGTGGATTTCGGATCAATCAAATCAAGCGGACTCAAGGTGCGTCCGCATTTCTCGCATTGGTCACCGTAAGCTTTGTCACTCGAACAATGGGGACACGTTCCTATGATGTAGCGATCAGCCAAGAATTGCTGCGCCTCTTCATCGAAATATTGGCTTGAAGTTTCTACTTCGAAACTGCCTTGCGCTTCAAGTTTTTTGAAAACCGCCTGCGACATTTCACGGTGCTCATCGGAGGAAGTCCTGTTGTATTCGTCGAATGAAATGCCGAAGTCTTCAAACGATTTCTTCATCAGCCCGTGATAGAAGTCTACAATCTCGCGTGGTGTTTTACCTTCTTTTTTGGCACGCAACGTAATGGCCGCGCCATGCTCATCGCTGCCGCAGATGAAGGCAACATCTTTTTCCTTTAGTCGCAAATAGCGGACGTAGATATCCGCATTCAAATAAGCTCCACCGATATGGCCAATGTGCAAAGGGCCATTGGCATAGGGCAGGGCAGAAGTCACTAAATATCGCTTCGGTTCACTCATGATGTGCTGTTAAGTCTGCCGTGTATAACTGCGGCAATCGTCCTGCGCAGCCATTGAATTATTGCGCAGATTTGGAGCGCAAGATAGTTTTCAGATGACACTTCCGCTTCCTCCTTTTTTAAAATCAGGCGACTGTATCGGAATCGCAGCTACCGCCCGCTGGGTCAGTCGCGAGCAGTTGCAGCCGGCACTAGATCTTTTTACCGGTTGGGGCCTACGCGTGAAAGTGGCCGATCAGGTGTATACGCACAATTTCCAATTGGCAGGTTCGGCTGATCTGCGTTGCAGTGGTTTGCAAGAGATGCTCGATGATCCGGAAGTGAATGCTGTCATTATAGCCCGCGGAGGCTACGGCACTGTGCACGTTATCGATGAACTCCGATTCGATGCGTTGTTACAAAAACCAAAGTGGATTGCGGGATACAGCGACATTACCGTGTTGCATGGTCATCTGAATTCATGCGGGTTGGCTACCATTCACTCTACAATGCCCATATCGTTTCCCGACGCAACGGCTATCGCGCTGGAAGAACTTCGCAGATGCCTTTTTGGAGAGCAGACGGAGTTTGTCAGTGAGTTGCCATACACAGGTCATGAAGTAGAAGGACGTTTGGTAGGAGGAAACCTCTCGGTGCTTTATAGCATTGCCGGAAGCGTGTCATGGAAGTTTGATGAACCGCTAATACTATTTATCGAAGATGTGGATGAGATGCTCTATCACCTCGACCGTATGCTTTGGGGGTTGGAGCGATGCGGCGCGCTCAGTCGGGTGAAGGCCATAGTGTGCGGGGGTTTTACACAGATGCGGGATAATACCGTCGCATTTAATTTTCCTTCGGATAATCCATGGGGCAGCAGCTGGGAATCCATCATACAGCAATCGGCCGAGCGCTTGGGAATTCCCGTTGCATTTGGTTTTCCGGCGGGGCATCTATCGGATAACCGCGCGTTTTATCTCGGTCGGATGGCCACCTTGAAGCCCGCCACTGCCGGCGCGATTATCAGCTATCAACAGGGCTAGCGAATAAGTTTTTGTTGACAGTGGTCGGTGTGAAGGCATTTTCCACCGATTTTCGCACATGGCAACTACAGGTATGTCCGCATTGTAAATGACACAATAAGTGGCCTTTCACACCCTCGAAATAGAAGAAGAGTACGATTTTGAGATCATCGGTGTAAGCAGCCATGAGAAGGATTACCGCCTGGCGTGGTCGCTCAACAAGTGCCTTGGATGGCGTTTAAAACGTATTCAAGACATTGAAATTCGAGGAAAGCGCTCGGTTTCGGTGCATGCACAATACCGTTGGGTGCACCCGGTTGATCAAACCGTATTCACACTGATTGATAACAACACTCCCGAAGGCATGTTTATGCCCGATTTACCGCAATTCGATTACCTCTTGAAAATCGAAATGTCAGGTGATGAGCCGGATGATGAGTTCTATCAGCAACTGCGAAATGCAGACTTTGTGCTGGCCATCCAGCGTCAGGACGTGAACAAGTTAAAACACAAAAACCATTTGCTCGACGAGAGCAGGTAAACGTAACGCATGAACAAGACGAAAACCGTAGCCACGATAGGCCCGAGCAGCAGCTCAAAAGAGGTGCTAAAACAAATGATTCTAAATGGTCTCGATGTAGCCCGATTAAACTTTTCCCACGGCTCTTATGAAGACCATCAAAAAGTAGTTGACAATATCCGTGAAATCAACAAGGAGCTGGGGTTGAATACCTCAATGCTAGCGGACTTACAAGGGCCGAAGCTTCGCGTTGGCGAAATGGAAAATGGCAGTGTCGAGATTGTCGCCGGTAACAAAATTACTATTAGCACCGTCAAACAAATCGGAACAGATAAGGTCATCTACACGAATTACAAGGAGTTCGCCCAGGATGTTAAGGCCGGAGAAACGGTGTTGCTCGACGACGGTAAACTCGCTATGCGCATTTTGTCGACCAATGGCAAAGATGCCGTTGAATGCGAGATTATTCAAGGCGGCCCACTGTCATCGAAGAAGGGTTTGAATTTGCCCAACACCAAGGTTTCCCTTCCTTCACTTTCAGAGAAAGACTTAGCAGATTTGGAGTTTGCCCTGCAGAATGATATCGACTGGATTGGTCTGTCGTTCGTCCGCAACGCGGAGGATGTAGTGGCACTCAAGGAAATCATTGCGCGTGCCAATAAGCACTCGAAAGTGGTTGCTAAGATTGAAAAGCCTGAAGCGGTTGACCAGATCGATGACATTATTCGCGAAACCGATGCGGTGATGGTCGCTCGTGGCGACCTAGGAGTGGAGATTCCGTTGGAGCGCGTGCCACTCATTCAAAAGAAAATCGTCAAGAAGTGTGTATCAGCGGCCAAGCCCGTAATCGTGGCCACACAGATGATGGAGAGCATGATTACCAACATGACTCCCACGCGCGCCGAAGTAACTGACGTTGCCAACGCGGTTCTGGATGGCGCCGATGCTGTGATGCTTAGTGGTGAAACTTCCGTTGGAAAATACCCGGCTGAGGCGGTTCGCATCATGAACAACATCATCACCGAAGCTGAAACGTATGGCGGTATTTACTACCATGAAGAAATGCCGAACGATGTCGATGTGTCGCGGTTCATGACGGACAGTGTTTGTTATAGCGCCTGTCGCCTAGCCGCACGCGTGCAAGCAACGGCGTTGGTTACGATGTCATTCAGCGGATACACTGGCTATCGCATTTCTAGCTGGCGTCCCAACGCAAATGTTTTTGTATTCACCAGCAATAAGAAGATTCTGACTCAAATGAGTCTGGTGTGGGGCGTTCACGCATTTCACTATGATAAAATGGTAAGCACCGATCAAACCATCGCCGATATTCGATTCTTCCTCAAGAAGAACAACCTGATTAAGGACGGAGATTTCATCATTCACCTCGCGTCAATGCCTATCAGCGAGCAGGGGATGACGAATATGATCAAGATTTCGAAGGTCTAATGCAAAGGGGTGAGGGGTGAGGGGTAAGGTAGCAATTACCTCACCCCTTACCCCTCACCCCTAATTTCCCTATCTTCGCGAACCTTTCCATACCCCATCATGGCTCAAGTATATCGCGAATTCAAAGGTCTTCAGTTGCCGGCAATAGCCGACGAGGTGAGCGCCTTCTGGGAATCAAATCACATCTTCCGTCGCAGCATCGAAGAACGCAGCGAGGAAAACCCCTTTGTGTTTTATGAAGGACCGCCGAGTGCCAATGGCATGCCGGGCATTCACCACGTGATGGCGCGTACCATCAAGGACATCTTTTGCAGATACCAAACACTGAAAGGCAAGCAGGTAAAACGCAAGGCCGGTTGGGATACCCATGGCCTGCCGATTGAGCTTGCCGTCGAAAAGACACTCGGAATTACCAAGGAAGATATCGGTACGAAAATTACCGTAGAGGAATACAATCATGCCTGTCGCCGAGAGGTGATGAAGTACACCGACAAATGGGAAGAACTCACCCGAGTGATGGGCTATTGGGTGGACATGCAGGATCCTTACGTCACCTACGACAACAAGTACATCGAGAGTGTCTGGTGGTTGCTGCAGCAGCTCTACAACAAGGGATTGCTGTACAAGGGATACACGATTCAGCCCTTCTCGCCTGCAGCGGGAACAGGTCTGAGTTCACACGAGCTCAATCAGCCCGGGTGTTACCGCAACGTGAAAGACACCTCTGCCGTTGCGATGTTTGAAGTGAAGGAATCTTCGCTGCCGGAATTGAAGTCAGCGGAATTGCCGACGTTCATTCTGGCCTGGACGACCACACCATGGACCTTGCCGAGCAACACAGCGCTGGCAGTTGGAAAGAACATTGAATACGTATTGGTGAAAACCATCAACCATTACTCCGGCGCTACGGTGCAGGTTGTTTTGGCAAAAGAATTAATGGGGAAATACTTCTCGGCCGCTCAAGCTGAGTTGAAGTTTGAAGATTATAAGACCGGCGATAAGCAGGTTCCTTATGAAGTCATAAAGTCCTTTTTAGGCGAATCACTGGCGGGCACAACCTACCATCAACTCTTGCCGTTTGTGCAACCGCAAGGAGAAGCATTCCGTGTGATTATCGGCGACTTTGTCACAACAGAAGATGGAACCGGTATTGTCCATATTGCCCCGTCCTTCGGTGCGGATGACTTCCGGGTGGCGAAGCAAAACGGGATTGACTCCCTTACGCTCGTGGATCGTCGCGGTCGATTTTTACCTGAAGTAAGTGATGGCGTCTTTCTGTTTGGCGAAGAATTCGTCAAGGAAGATTACTACTCCGAAGAAGAGAAAGCTGTTGAATTGGAGAAGCAGAAAGAGCGACTTGCAGGATTCATAAAAGACACTTCGAAGCTCAATTACCTCAGCGTCGATGAGCGTATTTGCCTCAAGCTTCAAAATGAAAACAAGCTGTTCAAAAAAGAAAAATACGAGCACAATTATCCGCATTGTTGGCGCACCGATAAGCCGGTGTTGTATTACCCGCTCGACTCGTGGTTTGTGCGCATTCCGGAAGTGCGCAACCGCATGGTGGAATTGAATAAAACCATCAATTGGAAACCGGAGTCTACCGGGACAGGCCGATTCGGGAATTGGTTGGAGAATGCCAATGATTGGAATTTGTCGCGCTCACGTTTTTGGGGAATTCCGCTGCCCATCTGGCGCACGGAAGACGGCACAGAGGCTTTGTGCATCGGTAGTGCAGCAGAATTAAAGGCTGAAATTGAGAAAGGAATTGCAGCCGGATTCATGAGCACGAATCCGCTGGTGGCCTTTGAGGCAGGTAACAACAGCAAAGAGAACTACAACTCATTCGATTTACATAAGCCCTATGCCG
>CANHYZ010000106.1 GCA_947464885.1 Flavobacteriales bacterium | reverse complement strand
TCAATTTGGCAAAAAACCAATCCTGCCGACAGCAACAACCTTATCGATATGGCCATGCGGTGTCTGTTGATTGAAGATGGCAATCGTCTGGTACTGGTTGATACCGGAATTGGGAACAAACAGAGTGAGAAATTCTTTTCGCATTACTATATGCACGGTGAAGCTTCGCTCGACAGTTCATTGGCCAAACTTGGTTTTCATCGAAATGATATCACCGATGTATTCTTGACCCATTTGCATTTCGATCATTGTGGCGGGGCAATTGAGCTTGACTCTGCTTCCGGCCAATTTCGTCCTGCATTTGCCAATGCTGTATACTGGACCAATGAGCGCCATTGGCAATGGGCCACCAAGCCTAATCCTCGCGAAAAGGCCAGTTTTTTATCGGAGAACATTTTACCCATCATGGAGAGCGGTCAGTTGAAATACATTGATCGACCTGCTGACTTGGCTCCAACACCACTTGGTTTTGAAGTGATTTTTGTCGATGGTCATACCGATAGCATGATGCTGCCACTCATCACGGTGAATGGCCGAAAGTTCTGTTACATGGCCGATTTGCTTCCCTCAGTGGGGCATATTCCCCTAGCGTATGTGATGGGCTATGATACGCGCCCGTTAATCACGTTGGACGAAAAAGCCCGCTTACTTCGCCGTGCCACAGATGAGCAATGGGTGCTCATTTACGAGCACGATCCCATCAATGAATGCTCTACATTGCTGGATACTGAAAAAGGTATTCGTGTAGGGGAAATCATGACAATTGCGCAGGCACTTTAATCTTCGGGTTGAATTCCAAGTGTGACGATAAAAAACTAATCGGGGAGGGGTTTGTATAGAAGCAATTGTACTAATTTGGTTCATGCTTAAATCCATTTTTACTACAGCATTCTTTGTGTCAGCCTCTCTTTGGCTTTCGGCTCAGAACTATACATTTTCGCCGGGTAATGAAGTGTTCGGTGTGTTGGAAATGGATATGTACACGGAACATTACATGTACATCGGTCACGATAGCCCCGACTCAGCCAGGATTACGTGGCGTGTAATAGAGAATACCTGTCCCGAAGGCTGGGACATTCAGGCCTGTGATTACCAGCACTGCTACACGGGGCTTCCCAATGATGGCGACATGAATCCAGTTCCTCCGGGAGGTCAAGGTTACTTGCGCATGATTGTCAATCCGTTCTTAATCGCGGGCACAGGCATGTTGCACCTGTTGATTTTCCCCACAGGGCAGCCACTGAATTATGTTGATGCCTACTATTACTTCAATACAACGGCTTTGAGCACTGCTCAATCGGCGAATGATGAATCATCACTCATCGTATTGGCGAATGAAATTGTATATACCGGCCCAATCTTAGGCCCCATTCAATTGTATTCTCTCGGCGGAGAAATGATTCAGCAAGAGATGATGCAGCAGCCATCGGTTCGTATGAATTTAGATGGATTGGCCGCAGGCATTTATATGTTGAGACTGCCCTCCGGCGCATGTCATAAGTTTACCAAACTGCATTGAAACAAACCTCGTTTATGAAATCAATTTACCTTTTTCTGGGCTTACTGTTGGCAAGTCCGGTTGTATTTGCTCAAACTTCCATCCAAGTCAATGGACAGTCTGGGCAGTCAGTTTCTCTAACCTGTGCCATCGATGATTACACCGTTTCGCACAGTGGTATTTACACCGATGTTGATTTTAAGGATGCAACACATGTCCTTAAAGCCGGTGCACCTCGCGTGAAGCAGTTGACCGGCGCGCTCATCGTGGATGATACCCGCGAGATGATGGTGACTGTAAATCACGCCGTCTATGAAGAGTTTAGTGACATTTACATGCTTCCTTCCAAGGGCAATTTGTTGCGTACAATTGACCCTGCGACCGTGCCGTTTCAGGAAGGCGCGGTTTATCAGGAAAATGCGTTTTATCCCGGCAAGCTCGCTTCATTGGGAGAAGCGTATGTTCAGCATCAATTCCGCGGACAAAGTATTCATTTCTATCCCGTACAATACAATCCTGTAACACACACACTGCGCATCTACAGCTCGATTGATGTTACGGTAAGTCCAACAGCGGAACTTGGTGCCAACCCGCTTCCGACTTCAGCAATGCAACGCACAAACTTGCCTATGCAGGAAGTATATCGCTCGCATTTCCTCAATTACAGTGAAAACAGCGACCGCTATGAGCAAGTGGGTGAGATTGGCAATATGCTCATCATTGCCGACGCGCAGTACATGACAGCGCTCGAGCCTTGGGTTCAGTGGAAGAAGGAAATGGGAATTCCTGTTGAGGTGGTGGATGTGGCCGGTATAAATTCGGTAGCTGCCATTGGCGATTACGTTCAGAATTATTACAACACCAATGGATTGACTTACTTGGTTTTGGTCGGTGATGAGGACCAGGTGCCGGTGCAGTTGGTGAATTACTCAAGCGGACAGGGCTATTGCGACGCTTGTTACGGATACGTAGCCGGTAATGATAGCTATGCGGATTTATTTGTGGGGCACCTTCTGGTGCATACGGCGAATGAACTACCTCCACTCATTAATAAGATGCTCGAGTATGAGCGCGAACCCAACACAGGGGTGGATTGGTTTTCCAAAGCCATGGGTATTGGATCGAATGAGGGAGATGGAATTGGCGATGATAATGAGCCGGACTGGGATCACCAAAATGGTATTAAAGAAGATTTGCTCGACTTTACCTATACGGAAGTTTGGGAAAAGTATGATGGTGGACATACTGCAGATTCTCCAAGCGGAGGTATCACTGCTGATGGCAGCGGCAGTCCATCTTCAACATCACTTACGGAAGTTATCGAGACCGGTTGTTCCTTGATAAACTATACGGGACACGGAGCGCATACATTGATTGTAACGGGCAGTTATACCAATACGCAGATCAATCAGCTGCAAAACAATGGTCGCTATCCTTACTTCATTGTCGTTGGATGTTGCACTGGTGACTATGACGATGATGACGATACCGGCGACACGTTTGGAGAAGCCTGGATCAAGAGTCCTTCAGCGGCCAATTTAACGGGTGGTATCGGAGGTGCATTCAGTTCGGTTTATCAAAGTTGGGCTCCGCCGATGGAAGCGCAGGACGAGATGAACAAGATTATCGCTGAAAGCGCCGGTATCGATACGCGTCACACGCTGGGTAGCATTCATTATCATGGCTGTGGCAGTATGAGTGATGATTACGGAGTTGATGGTGATGAGATGACCGATACCTGGATTCTGATGGCTGACCCGTCGATGCAATTGCGCACAGCCATGCCGGTTGTTTTAACCGCTACTCACCCTGCCGGTTCGATTATCGGTGTGACCTCACTAACGGTTGGCTGCAGTGTGAATGATGCCATGATTTGTGCAACGTTCAACGGAGAAATTCTGGATGCGCAGGTTGCTGCAAATGGTCAGGTAACGCTCAACTTTGATGCCGTGACACAGCCGGGAAACATCTTGATTACCGCCACGGCCTTTAATGCAATTCCCTATCAAGCCTTGATACCACTCACGCCAGCCAATGGTCCTTATGTTGTGGGTCAAGCCACGGGTATCAATGATGCATCCGGCAATGGAAACGGTCAAGCCGATTACAACGAACAGATTGGATTAAATGTAAATGCTGAAAATATCGGTGTAGAGTCTGCGATGAATGTTATGGCAGTTGTTACGTGCAATAACGCCGCCATCGTTATTGATGATAGCAGCCATGATTTCGGAACGCTGGCTGCCGGTCAAGATGTGGATGCACAGTCAGCCTTTAGTTTCCACGTGAATGGTGCTATTGAGGATCAAACTAACTTGGTTTTTGTGGTGACCTATACAGATGCTGACGGTAATACATGGAATAGCAACTTGAACGTCGTTATCAATGCGCCTTCGTTTGATTGTGCTACAGGTTTTGAGGTTAACGATAGTCAGGGCAACGGAAACGGACGCATCGAAGCAGGAGAAACAGTGACCATCACCTTCCCGGTGACGAATTCAGGTCATGCTGCCACAGCGAATGATGTGATGGCTAATTTGACGGTATCTACTTCTGGAGTTACCGTGAGCAACAGCTCGTTGAACCTGGGTGTAATAGCAGCCGGAGAAACTGCGCAAGCGGTTTACACCATCACGGTTGATGCATCTGTAACGGCTGCTACCTTAATTGAAATGCTACTGAATTTGCCGATGGCATTCTACGGTATGGATTGCGAGGCGTCCGTAACTGCTAACCAAAACATGGAAGATTGGGAAACCGGCGATGACAATTCTTACAGCTGGAATTATTCCGGAGATGCTGATTGGTTTGTAACAAGCGCCTATGCGTATGAAGGAAACTACAGCATGCAAAGTGGTAGTATTGCGGATAATGATTTGACCAGTATGTATATCGTGGTGGATAGTCCTGCAAACTTTGAGTTTTCCTTTAGTTTCAAGACCAGTACTGAGGATGGTTACGACTTCCTCTCGTTCTTGATTGATAATGTGGAGCAGGGTTCTTGGAGTGGCGAGAATGATTGGACGGAGATGACGTATACGCTCACAGCAGGTTCGCATAATTTGCGCTGGCGCTATGCCAAGGACTTTACGGTTGGCGCAGGAGAAGATGCTTGTTGGGTAGATAATATTGTGTTGCCATCATCGGCATTGACCGTGAGTGAACGCGAGTTGACCTCGAATCTTTTGACGGTTTATCCGAATCCGGCAAGCGAATTTGTACAGTGGACCGTTCAACCGGTGAAGAATGGAATGGCAACGCTTCGTGTGCTGAATAGTCTGGGAGCATGTGTTGAAGAGATCGACCAAATGGCATTCGGTTCTGCGCAGCAGTCAGGACGTATTGATTGTTCGACATGGGCTGCCGGTATTTACACGATTCAACTGGTGCAAGCCTCGGGAATCGAAAGTGTGCAATTCATAAAGGAATAGTCAAATAATTGAATTTATGGAGCCCTGCAACGTGTTGTTGTGGGGCTTTTTTTTGAAATGAAATATCGGATATGGAATTGAGTTAACTTGCTCACATAATCCTTTAGTCAAATGAAATCACACCTCTCATCCATCATTACTGCGGCCGCAGTTGTTGTTGCGGCATTTATTCTTGGAAGCGCTTATCAGAATCGGTATCGTCATAGTGATGTTATCACCGTGACTGGACTTGGTAGTAAGGACTTCACCAGTGATTTGATTGTTTGGAGCGGCTCTTTTCATAAAAAGAGCATCGATTTGAAGCAGGCCTATTCTGAATTGGATGCTGCGCGTGAGACCATCAAATCGTACATGGTTTCCAATGGGATTCCCGCTGATCAATTGATTTTTTCTGCTATTGATATCGAGCAGCAGTTTGATAATCGTTACGACGATAGCGGCAACCTTGTAGCCAGTATTTTTACCGGTTATCGCTTACAGCAAAGTGTACAGGTTGAATCAAGAGAAGTGGACAAAGTGGAGGAGATTTCCCGTCGGGTAACGGAGCTGATCAATTCCGGGATTGAGTTTTATTCCAATTCTCCCAATTATTACTACACCAAGTTGGCCGAATTGAAAATTGAAATGATTGCCGAAGCCACAAAGGACGCGCAGATAAGAGCATCGAAAATTGCTGAGAATGCCGGTGGAAGTTTGGGTGATTTGAAAAAGGCCGACATGGGCGTTTTTCAGATTGTTGGTCAGAATTCTTCAGAGGATTATTCATGGGGAGGATCATTCAATACGACGTCCAAGAATAAAACAGCGAACATCACGGTCAATCTGGAATATCAATCGCGATAGGCGTTCTAGGAGATAAACAAAAAGGCCTGAACGGAATCCGTCAGGCCTTTGTGCTGTTTTAGAGTTAGGGTTAGAGGATATGTGTTTCCTTTCCCAGTAATAAGTGGAGTCTAGCCAGGGCGCGCACTTCTGATTTATTGCGCCCGTTCAAACTTTCCGCCATGCGTTCTGACGTATGGAAGATGCGGTCGATAATGTCTTCATCAAATGCCGCGATATTGTTTTTGAAATAGCGTTCAAAGATGTTCCAGGCGTTCTCGGCGTCAAATGATTTCTCATTTAAAAAATCGAAGAGGATTTGAATCTGGTAAGCACTGTCGGTGCCATAAGCATCTGTCGCTTCATCTAAAGACAACCAATCCTCGACAATGAGAGCCAGCAAGGCTTCCTTCTCGGCATCATTTACGCGATGATCGGTCGCCGCAATCGAATAAAACAAGTAACCCAATTTTTGATAGAAGGCTTCTGAATGTTTTTTGCGCTGTAGTGTTTTCATGTTACATGTACTTGCTTAGAAAGCGATTAAAATCGTGACGCATTTCATTGAACAACTTTTCGGTGTTCACATAGTCATCGCGCATGGTATCATGCTCTGCTGCTGTTTCTCGTTCCAACTGGCCGTGATGCGCAATCATATCGCTGTCGATATTCTTCGCATGCCCGCTTACAGCATGTTTCAACTTGTGCAATTGCTCTTCGTGCACCTTGAATTGATTTTGAAATTGCTCGACATGTTTTTTTACTTCACGAGCTGTGTTTTTGCTTGAAACTTCAGTAAGTCTTTTGCGCATGATCTTTATCTCATCCTGATAAAAATCGATGCCTCGTAACCATGAACTGTGCTCGGCTGAAATGTTGCTCACCGGTGAAATAGTTTCCGTAATCATAGGATATAATTTTAAAAGTTTCTACTGCAAATGTTGCAGAGTACTCCCCTCAAACGCCATGAGGGCCGTCACCATATCCTATGAGTGGAGTCATGCACTGCAGTGTTATTGCAGCGCTTTTATCGAGCTATTGAAAATGATAGCACAGTCGAATGCCTGCGAAAAAATTTCGGTTAGCAGCAGGGTTGAAGAATTTACTTCCGAAAGCATTTAAAGCGTAATACGATGTATAGGAAGTGTTCAGTGCATTATTGACGCCGGCGCTGAATTGCAGTTCCCACGACCGACGTATATGCAGGGTGTAATCGGCGTATATA
>CANHYZ010000105.1 GCA_947464885.1 Flavobacteriales bacterium | reverse complement strand
TTCAAAACAGACAAAGAGCTTAAGGTTATTCGTCGCACCGCCGATATGAACGATAAGGGCTACGGCACATGGTCATACATGTATGTCGATGATGTCAAAGTAAGGCCCGTACAGCGCAAACTCGAATGCAGTTGTGAAAACGAATACCTGGCAAGTATTGCCGTAGATCCACCGCTCGAACTGAATGAGTATACTAAAATCAAGCTCGACGCCATCCTCTTCGATTTTGATCAAGACTTGCTCACTGATGAAGCCTTGTTGCAACTCGAAGATGTGTATGTGTTGCTGAAGAAGAATCGGGCAATGTATATGGAGATTTCCGGTCACACGGATGTTGTCGGTCCTGACGGGTACAACCTCAACCTATCAAAGCGCAGAGCACAAAAGGTAATCGACCATTTAGCTGCAAAGGGCATCGACGCTTCCAGATTGCAACTGACTTTTTTCGGGAAAGATGTTCCTGTCGCTGATAACACGACCGACGAGGGTCGTCATCAAAACCGCCGCGTTGAATTTCAAATTTTGGAGAAGAAGTTTGAGTTGATCCAGTAATCAACTGTTAATCTGCTCCCAGATCATGTCCTTGAGTCGATCGATGTTCATGTTTGCCACTGCTGAAATAAACATGGACGGCACATCCTTGGGCAACAATTCCCGCATCTGATCCATCATTATTTCATCAAGCATGTCGCTCTTGGTAATGGCAAGAAGTCTTTTCTTGTGCAATAACTCCGGATTGTATTTGCCGAGTTCATTGACAAGCACTTTGTATTCTGCGGCGATATCTTTTGAATCGCAAGCAATCATGAAAAGCAGCGTTGAGTTTCGTTCGATGTGTCGAAGGAAGCGATGGCCCAATCCTTTGCCCTCAGCAGCACCTTCAATGATTCCGGGGATATCGGCCATCACAAAGGAGCGATCACCTCGGTAACGCACCATTCCTAAATTGGGAACAAGGGTTGTAAAAGGATAATCAGCGATTTCGGGCTTGGCTGCGCTAACAACGGAAAGCAATGTTGATTTACCCGCATTAGGGAAACCGACCAAACCAACATCCGCGAGAACCTTCAACTCAAGAATCTTCCATTCCTCTTTACCGGGTTCACCGGGCTGCGCATAGTCAGGCGCTTGATTGGTGGACGTTTTGAAGTGATCGTTACCCAATCCGCCACGGCCTCCTGAAACCAGAACATACTCCTGATCCTCTTCCGTGATTTCAAATTCAATGCGTCCGGTTTCAAAATCTTTGGCGACGGTCCCCAGTGGTACTTTCAATATTTCATCTTCCCCTTGAGCGCCTGTTCGTTTGGCACCGGCACCCGCCTCTCCGTCCTCCGCAATAACATGCTTGCGATACTTCAAGTGAAGCAGTGTCCACACATCCTTACTTCCTCTGACAATGATATGGCCACCACGGCCGCCATCGCCACCATCCGGACCGCCTCTCTCGATGAACTTTTCGCGACGGAAATGCCGACTACCGCCTCCGCCCTTGCCTGAGCGACAGCAAATTTTTACGTAGTCAACAAAATTTGATTCAGCCATAAGTTTTGTATCGGTTGCTAGTGCAACTTATAAGAATGTATCTAAAGCCGAACACAGGCGTTGGGTAATTTCTTCTACACTTCCAACGCCGACAATGCCTCGGTACTTTTGCTGGTCGCGGTAATAATTGGCCACCGGAGAAGTTTCACGGTTATAAACGGCTATGCGGTTGCGAACGATGGTCTCATCGGCATCATCTGCTCTACCACTCGTTGTTGCGCGATTGAGCAGACGCTTGATGAGTTCCTCTTCATCAACTTCTAAAGCAAGCATGCATGTAATAGCCGAGCTTTTTCCCGCCAGGAACGAATCAAGGGCAGCTGCCTGTGCTGAAGTGCGAGGGAAACCGTCGAAAATAAATCCCTTAGAATCAGGATGCTTCACTACTTCACTCTCCAACATCGAGATGGTAAGACTGTCGGGTACAAGTTCACCCTTGTCCATAAACGCCTTGGCCTGTTGTCCAAGCGCGGTTTCTCCCTTGATGTTGGCACGAAAAATATCGCCGGTGCTGAGGTGAACCAATCCATAGCGTTGCAAGAGAATTTCCGATTGGGTCCCCTTACCGGCTCCGGGAGGACCAAAGAGCACTACATTGAGCATGCTGGTCTAGTTTGATTGGGTGCAAAAATAAGCGGTTTACAAGTTGAATGCGCCTTGCAAACTACCTAGAGCGCGATGTGCGCAAAAAAGATTGATATGTCGTGAAAGTCATTCTACCTTCGCCGCTCAAAATTTACAGTCATGAACTTTGATGTTATTGTACTCGGAACCGGCCCCGGCGGCTATGTTGCAGCAATTCGTGCTTCACAATTAGGTTTAAAAACAGCAGTCATCGAGCGCGAAGCTCTCGGTGGCATCTGCCTCAACTGGGGTTGCATTCCAACGAAAGCGCTTCTGAAAAGTGCTTCCGTTTTCGAATACATCAATCATGCGAAAGAGTATGGAATTGAAGTCGGAGCTCCCAAAGCGGATTTTCCGGCGGTTGTAAAACGCAGCCGTGGCGTTGCCGAAGGCATGAGCAAGGGCGTTCAGTTCCTGATGAAAAAGAATAAAATCGAGGTTATCATGGGCAACGGTAAACTGAAGCCCGGTAAAAAAGTAGCTGTGACAGGCGCCGATGGCAAAGTCACGGAATACAGTGCCAACCACATTCTGGTGGCTACAGGTGGCCGCTCACGTGAATTGCCCGCTCTCAAGCAGGACGGCAAAAAAATCCTCGGCTACCGAGATGCGATGGTACTTCCTTCGCAACCCAAGAGCATGGTCATTGTTGGAAGCGGTGCAATCGGATCAGAGTTCGCCTACTTCTATGCAGCCATGGGCACGAAGGTCACGCTCGTCGAATTCATGACCAACATTGTTCCGGTCGAAGACGACGATGTGTCTAAGGCATTGGCCAAGTCATTCAAAGGAATGGGCATCGACGTATTGACACAAACAGAGGTCACCAAAGTTGATACAGCTGGAACAGGTTGTAAGGTTACGCTCAAGGATGCTTCCGGTGAAAAGCAGATAGAGTGCGATGTTGTGCTTTCTGCAGTCGGTGTTGTAGCGAACATCGAAAATATTGGATTGGAGGATGTGGGCATCATCACAGACAAAGGAAAAATTGTCGTAGACAAATTCTACAAAACGAATATCCCGGGATACTATGCCATCGGTGATTGCACACCGGGACAAGCGCTTGCTCACGTAGCCAGTGCGGAGGGTATTATCTGTGTTGAGCAGATTGCAGGTCATCACCCGCAGCCTCTTGATTACGGTAACATTCCCGGTTGCACGTATTCTACGCCTGAAATTGCCTCGGTTGGTTTGACTGAGCGCGCTTGCAAAGAGAAAGGACTCGATATCAAAATCGGTAAATTCCCATTCTCAGCCTCCGGAAAAGCGAGTGCCGCAGGTCACAAAGACGGTTTTGTGAAGCTCATATTTGATGCGAAATACGGCGAACTGCTTGGTGCGCATATGATCGGCGCCAACGTCACTGAGATGATTGCCGAGTGTGTTGCGTTGCGCAAACTAGAGACGACCGGCGAGGAATTAATCAAGACCGTACACCCGCACCCTACCATGAGCGAAGCTATTATGGAAGCTGCCGCCGCTGCTTACGGCGAGGTAATTCACCTTTAATTAATTTTCAGGGTACCCGTCATCAGCCCAGCACTGGATTTTATTGATTTGCTCTTGCGTCAGCGAAGATCCTTGTGGCATGGTTTGACTGGTCAAGACTTCACGCTTGAAATCCCCACTCTGCAGGATTGAGGACAACCCATCATAAGAAGTGTAATTGGGGTGACAACTTGCGGAACCGCAACGCGAATCTAAAATGGATTTGATTGCACCGTTGTAAGTGGGATTCGAACCATCACAGTTTGGGGTTAAATTTCCGGAATCCTTTTCTTTCTTGCACGCCAACAGAGCAACTGTTAGGATACATACTGCCATAATTTTTTTCATCTAAACGATTATTGGAATAAAAAAACCCACCAAAAGGCGGGTTTTGAGATTTTCTATCAGGATTAGTTTTCTGCGACCTCTTTCTTCTTGCGGCCACGTTTTGGCTGCTCCTGATCTACCCATTTGTCGTTTTTGTGTTCTCCCATCACAACTACTTCCTTCTCCGGGAAAACTCCATATCGCTGGGCAATAAGCATCATACCTTCACGTGTGGGGCTATACATCATTACTGGGCTAGCCATGCCCTTGTTCTTCACGCCCACATAAAACCCATTCTTTAAACGAGCGGGTTTGGTTGCCGGTCTGCCGGCTGACTTCTTTCCGTTCATGGGCGCAAGATACACCTTTTATGGGGTATACGTTTCTTAAAAAATCATTAAAAATTGAATTGCAAGCCGGGAGCAAGGTAAACCCCTTGAAATCAACGACTTTGGACAGGCCACCCGCAATAAAGCGTAAACTACTGATTTCAAGCCATTTCCGGCTGAAGACAGGTCGATTTTACCTTTTCGAGGGCAAAATCAATTTCGTTCCGGCTGTTGAAGCGACTAAATGAAAAACGGATACTTGCAGATCCCGGCTTCAGAGCGCCAATCGCGTCGAGCACGTGGGAGCCTTTGGTTGCTCCGCTGCTGCATGCGCTTCCGCCGCTGCACGCAACACCCTCTAAATCAAGTAAAAACAGCAGCATATCCGCGTTAGGAGTTGGGGGAAACGTGACGTTCAATACGGTATACAAGCTATTTGAACTGCGGGACTCGCCATTGAAGACTATTCCAGGCATCGAAGCTTCCAACTGACTGGCCATATACTGCTTCAGACCCGAAATATGCTCTTGGTGTTCAGCAAGTTCCGCGTAAGACAGGTCAAGTGCCTTGGCCATTCCAACGATACCAATGAGGTTTTCGGTTCCGCCACGCATACCTCGCTCCTGCCCTCCACCGGTAATGTCCGGATTAACCTTCAACTTTTTGTTGACATATATGAATCCTACGCCTTTCGGGCCATGGAATTTGTGTGCAGAGGCATTAACAAACTGGATGTCCAACTTCGCTAGGTCGAAAGAGTAATGTCCCATTGTTTGAACTGTATCGCTATGAAAAACTGCCCCATAACGGTTACACAAATCAGCAACAGCCTGCAAAGGCAGCAAATTCGCAATCTCATTATTGCCGTGCATGAGCGACACAAAACACTTATCGCCTTGTTGCAGCAGTGATTCAAGATGTTGCAGATCAACTGCGCCCTTTTCATCCAACTTCACAAGAGAAAGCTTCGCCAATTTGCGATCAGCCATAAGTTGAGCTGTCTTAATGACCGCGCTGTGCTCAATGGCAGAGGTGATAATTTGTGTGCATCCCAAATCATAAACAGCAGCGTTCATAGCCAAGTTATCGGCTTCTGTTCCGCCACTGGTAAAGTAGATTTCCGATGGCGAGCAATTCAGCCATTTGGCAATTGATCTGCGCGACTGCTCAATGGCCGACTTTGTTTTGCGACCGAAGGCATGTGACGAGGATGGATTTCCGAAAAAAGTCGTCAGGTAGGGCATCATCGCCTCAACAACACCTTGGTCTATGGGCGTGGTGGCCGCATTATCGAGATAGACATTCATGATCATTCAACGGTGAAGGGCATTGCTTCACGCTCTACAAATTTGCTGATAAAAAAAGACATTCCCAAACTAAACCGCAGCAATTCCTGCAATTGACCTTACGGAGTTCATGACGGTCTGGGCCAACTCAATGGCCTTTTCGCGATCGGTATGTTCTGCGATGACCCTCACAATGGGCTCTGTATTGCTTTTGCGCAAGTGCACCCAGCCCTCCGGGAAATCGAATTTCACGCCATCGAGTGTCGAGATTTCAGCGTCTGGATAGAGGGCAATGACCTGTTCCAGGATTGCGTCCACATCCATACCCGGCAGCAATTCGATTTTGTTTTTGGATATTTCATAGCGCGGATAACTGTCACGCAATTCCGACATGCGCAGTTTCTTCTTGGCGAAATGCGATAGAAAAAGGGCTAAACCGGCAAGTGCATCACGACCGTAGTGTGCAGCAGGGTAAATAATACCACCGTTTCCTTCACCTCCGATTACGGCGTTGGTGGCTTTCATGGCGGCTACAACATTCACCTCTCCTACGGCTGCAGCAACATAGGTGCCGCCGTGAGCGTGCGTAACATCACGCAAGGCACGTGTGCTTGATAGATTCGAAACCGTATTTCCAGGCTTAAGTCCGAGCACGTAATCAGCGACGGCAACCAAGGTGTATTCTTCACCGAAGACAGTGCCGTCTTCACAAACGAACGCCAGTCGATCGACATCAGGATCGACCACGATGCCAAGGTCGCATTGCTTATCCTTTACCAGCGCTGATATATCACCGAGGTGTTCGGGAAGTGGCTCGGGGTTGTGTGGGAAATGGCCATCGGGGTGACAGTGAATCGTGTGTACTTGTTCCACGCCGAGGGTTTTCAGTAAAGCCGGGACATAAATTCCTCCACTGCTATTGACGGCATCAACGGCAACGTTGAGCCCCGAGTTTGCAATAGCCTCACGGTCAACAAATGGAAGTTTCAGGACTTCCTTAATGTGAATATCAAGATAATCTTTGGACACAATTTTTCCCAGGGCATCAATGGTTGCAAAGGCTACGTCACCGGATGCGGCGAGTTCCAAAACCTCTTGTCCCTCTGCAGCAGAAATGAATTCTCCTTTTGCGTTGAGTAATTTCAGGGCATTCCATTGCTTAGGGTTGTGACTTGCCGTGAGAATAATTCCGGCGTGTGCTCCTTCCATGGGCACAGCAACTTCGACGGTCGGCGTAGTGCTCAATCCAACATCAATGACATGCGCACCCATGCCCACCAAGGTGTTACACACCAGTGCATTGACCATTGAGCCGCTGATGCGAGCGTCACGACCAACTATGATTTTCACGGCTGAAGTTTCGTTTTGACGTTGAATCATGGCA
>CANHYZ010000104.1 GCA_947464885.1 Flavobacteriales bacterium | reverse complement strand
CTAATGGCAAACAACCGTCAAATTCTGTGGGGTTTTATCATGTTATTCATAGTCACCTGTGGATGCAATGATGAAAAGCCACTACAAAAAATCGAACTCGCTCAAGAGGCAAGCCTTCTGGAGATTTCAGCACAATCATTCGATCGCGATGTGTTTGATGGTGATTTCCGTCAGCCGAAAAACCTTGCGGATACCCTGCGTTCACGCTATGGAAATTTTTTCTGCGGGTTTGTGGAGGATGATATCCGAATAGCTGCCTGCATGTCGGATAGCGTCGGTGCACTGCTGAATGCATTCGTCAATGACCCCCAAATATCAGAAACACATCGCGCCGTGATGACCGCATTTACCGATGAAAATCGCGAGGCCATTGCCGGTAATCTCGAAGAGTCTATTCGCCGCTGGCATCACTTTTTTCCGGACAGCATTGTACCGGGAATCATCTTCTATCAATCAGCCTGGAATCGCAGTATTGCCACAACCGATGACGCCATTGGCATTGCACTCGATTGCTACCTGGGGCCGGATCATGCCATCACACAAAAACTCTCGCCTGATTATTTTCCGCAATACATGAAAAACAACATGGACGAGCGTTATATCCATGCCGATGCCGTCAAGGGATTTGCTTCCTGGAAAGCCCGCGGATACTATCAACCAAAAGACCTGATTAGCGAACTCATCTTCTACGGAAAAGTCATGTACCTCGCCGAGGCACTTGCACCGGATATTTCCGATTCCCTGATGATGAGCTGGAGCAGCGAACAATGGTTGTGGGCGAAAGGAGCCGAAAAAGAAATCTGGAAAACAATGGCCAACGAAAAAGTGATGTACCGCTCAAAATCATTTGAAATCAACAAATGGTTTGCCGACGGTCCCTTCACCTCCGCGACAGGTGTGCCGCAGGAAAGCGCACCACAGCTGGGCGTTTGGATTGGCTGGAACATCGTCAGACAATACATGGAGCGCCATCCCGAGGTCACGCTGAACGGGTTATTGTCTGAAAGCGATCTCCAAAAAATACTATCGGCCTATGTGCCCGGTAAGTCGTAGCAAACGAAAGCCGTAACTTAGCCCCATGAAACTCGAACAAATCCGATTCGAAATACAACTCGACGACAACAACGTTCCGGAAAAAATCAACTGGACAGCAACCGACAACGCGCGTTCAGCCGAAGCAAAAGCAATGATACTGTCCGTTTGGGACAAGGAAGAACAGAATGCACTGCGCATCGATTTGTGGAACAAGGACATGCAAGTGGATGAAATGAAACAGTTCGTTCACCAAACCATCCTGACCCTTGCCGATTCCTTCGAGCGCGCCACTAATGAAAAAGCCATGGCAGATACCATGCGCGATTTCTGCCAGTACTACGCGGAGAAAATGAACATCCAGTCACCTTTGTGATGACAGATGACGGATGACGGATGACAGATTAATCCGTAATCCGTATTCTGTAATCTGTAATCCGCAATCCACCCATGCTCCCCACCAACGCCACCTTCCTCAAATCTTCCACGCTGCTGGAGCAATGTCCGACGCCCGACAAACCCGAATTTGCCTTTATCGGCCGCAGTAATGTGGGCAAGAGCAGCCTGATCAACATGTTGGTCAACAAGAAAAACATGGCGAAAACTTCAGGAACTCCCGGTAAAACGCGATTGATCAATCACTTTGATGTCAGTAGCAATCTTGGCTCCTGGTACTTGGTCGACTTACCGGGATACGGCTACGCCAAAATCTCTCGCAGCGAACGCGAGAAATGGGAGGAGATGATCGACCTATACTTGAGCGATCGCGAAAACTTGCTGTGCACATTTGTATTGATTGATGTCCGTCATGAACCTCAAAAACTCGATCTAGAATTCTGCTTGAAACTTGGTCAGGAAGGCATGCCCTTCGCACTTGTTTTCACCAAAGCCGATAAAGAAAAACCCGGCGCAGTGGAGCGCAACGTCAATGCATTCTGCAATAAACTACTGGAAACATTCGCAGAGCTTCCCAATGTATTTGTGACATCTGCAACGGAGCGCATCGGTCGCGAACGACTGCTGGGATTCATTGGGGAGAATTTGAAGAAATAGCCGGTTTCTCGCAAAGCTCGCGGAGAGAGATACACGCAAAGAGTGCGAAGAATATATCCTTTGCGATCTCTGCGTGACTTTCCCTTTGCGGCCTCTGCGTGAAAAGAAAAAAACACTTCTCGCAAAGCTCGCGGAGAGAGATACACGCAAAGAGGGCGAACAATGTATACTCTGCGGTCTCTGCGTGACTTTCCCTTTGCGGTCTCTGCGTGAAAAGAAAAAAACATTTCTCACAAAGTGCGCGGAGAGAGATACACGCAAAGAGGGCGAACAATGTATACTCCGCGGTCTCTGCGTGAAAAAACTCCCCCTAAATCCCCTTCTCTTTCATCCACGCATCCAGCAACTCATTGAATCGCTGCGGATGTTCCATCATGGGCGCATGTCCGCATTCATCAATCCAATAAAGCGATGAGTTGGTCAGCAGTTGATGAAACTCCTCGGCTACTTCCGGCGGAGTGATGGTATCGTTCTTTCCCCAAATCAGACAAACAGGAAACTTCATGTGGGGCAGCTCCTTGGCCATGTTGTGGCGAATAGCCGATTTGGCAAGGGCCAGAATGCGAAGCACACGGTTACGGTCGTTGACAATCTCAAAACATTCCTCCACGAGCTCGTCGGTAGCGTGACGCGGATCGAAAAAAGTAAGCCCTACCTTCTGACGAATGAACTCTTTGTCTTCACGGCGCGGGAAACTCGAACCAAAAGCATTTTCATACAGGCCGCTGCTTGCGGTGAGGGTCAGTGAACCCACACGCTCAGGATGCTCCTTGCAATAAATCAACGCCACGTGGCCACCCAAGGAATTCCCCAATAAATTGACCTTTCCATAGCGCTTGTGCTCGATGAAATCCCGCAGGAAATGCGCCAGGCTCTTCACGCCAGTTGTCAATACCGGCATGGTATACAAAGGCAACATCGGAATAACCACCCTGTGTGTTTTGGAAAAGTGATCGATGACATCCTTAAAGTTACTCAACGCGCCAAACAGGCCGTGCAGGAGAATCAATGGTTCCCCGGAGCCTTCCTCAATGTATCGGAATCCGTTTTCTTCCTTCAACTGATAATTCATACTCTGCTTGTGACCGCGTTGTTGAGCGAATGTAAATCAAACGCTATCAACGGCAGTAGCGCAAGATGACCCATTGCGACAAACCTTCCTCGCGCCTCCCCCAAAATCAATCAACAGACCATTGGTGAATTTCTTCCCACACCAACCAAAAAACACCCAAATCCACTATTCCCATGCGCAAAAAGAAGGGCTCTACCACCCAATTCTCAGCGAAATCATCGAAACTCTCCCACATTCTACCACCACCTCCTCTTCTCTTATTTTATCATTGAAAAACAAAGCTTTAACACGAATATTCAGGACTAAAATCACCCAGAACAAAACCCTCACTTTTCAACAAAACAGACCAAAACGACCCTTTGTGGTAAAAAGTGGTAATTCTTATCTATTTTCGTACCCGCCAAGGCAACAAAAAGAAGATGCTCAAACTCCTAGGAGAATATCCATGCAAACTCGACAACAAGGGAAGATTCCTCTTTCCGGCGCGTCTGCGTAAGTCTCTGGAGGAAGTTATTCACCAGGGTTTGGTGATCAACCGCGACATCTACACCAAGTGCCTGGTGATTTATCCCTTGTCAACGTGGGAGAAAATTTCGGCCGACCTCGAGCGCATGAATCCGCACAACCGGAAACACGCTGAGTTCATCCGCTTCTTCCTCAACGGTGCCACCGAATTGGAACTGGATTCCGTAGGACGCATCAACCTGCCTTCTCACCTACTCGATTATGCTGAGGTGGATTTGAAAAAGAACAATGAGTTGGTGCTCTGTGGACTGGGACAGAAAATGGAATTGTGGAATAAAGAAACACGCGATAAGAAGTTCAGCGCGCCCGACTTCGACTTCATGCAACTGGCCGAAGAAGTGCAAAACGACTTACGCAAAGAACCATAAGCCGAGGCGCATAAGGTGCCAAGGCGACAATACAGGATATGTCGAACCACAAAAAAGAAGACGGATACCATCGACCGGTGCTCCTGCAAGCTTCAATCGACAGCCTGAACATCAAACCCAATGGGGTTTATGTGGATGTAACCTTCGGTGGTGGAGGTCATTCAAAGGAGATTTTGAAAAAACTGGACAAGGGAGGAAGGTTAATCGCCTTCGATCAGGATCCGCAAGCTCAAGCCAATCGTCTCGATGACCCGCGCTTCGAACTCGTCGATCAGAACTTCCGCTTTATGACGAACTGGCTCCGCCTGCTCGGGATTAAAAAAGTGGATGGTATTCTGGCCGACCTGGGCGTCAGCAGTCATCAGTTTGACAGCGAAGAAAGAGGCTTCTCCATTCGCTTCGATGCACCGCTCGATATGCGCATGGATATGCAACGACCGCTCACCGCGGCAGAGATTGTCAACACCTACGAGGAAGACAAACTCATTCGCTTGCTGCGGAACTACGGCGAACTCGACAACGCACGATCCATGGCGCGATCCATCATTATGGCGCGACCACTGTACACCAGCGAAGACCTGAAACAAGCCGTCGAACGCCACCTGCCGCGGATGAAAGAACACAAAGTGCTAGCACAACTCTTTCAAGCGCTGCGCATCGAAGTCAACGACGAACTCGAGGTGCTGAAAACCTTCCTGCAACAAAGCGCAGAGCTGCTGGCCGACGATGGTCGACTGGTAGTCATCAGCTACCATTCGCTGGAAGATCGACTCGTGAAAGATTTCATGAAAAGTGGAAACTTCGAAGGCAAGCCGGAAAAAGATTTCTTCGGAAACCTGCTGCGTCCATTAAAACCCTTGACCGGAAAACCGATTCTGCCCGATGAGGCAGAAATAGAATTGAATACCCGTGCACGCAGTGCTAAAATGCGTGTGGCGACCAAAGAAAACAAATAAGCTTCAACGATACCCGACCTCATCGTCGTGTACCGCTTGCTTAACCTAAATTAATGAAGCAATTGAGCGAAGAAAAGAATCCGCTGACCACGGAATCTGCTGCTGACGTTGTCAACGGCCAAACACCGAAACCGAAGAAAAAATCGGCTGGAGGAAATATCTTCCAACGAGTCCTCAGCGGCGAATTCCTCGTCCGCGACGGCCTGGTGAAACACCTCTCATTCGTGATCTTCCTGGTGGCCCTCTTTATCGCCAACATCGCCCTGGTCTACTACTTCGAAAATACCGCTCGCGAAAAAGTAAAACTCCAAAACGAACTCAACGAACTGCGCTCACAGTACAACACCACCATGAGCGATTTGGAGAAGAGCAAACAACAAAGCAACGTAGCACAAGCCATCGAACAAATGGGGCTCAAGGAACTGCGCACACCGCCGCAAGTGATCGACGTTGAAAACGGATTCCTAGACAATAAACCATCGGAAGAATGAACACCTCCGACAACATAAATAACAGCCATATCAACCAATCGCCTGAACCGACGCCGGCTACCAAACAGCCGGCGACGGGACAAGCGTCGGAAAGCAAAAAAATGCACATCGCCATGATCCACAACAAGGCATGGATGGTGTTTGCAGGACTGTGCCTGTTGGCTATCGCTATCGTAGTGAAAGTATTCGTCATCCAATTATTCCCCGACGAAAAAGCACAGCAACTCGCAGAAAACTTCACCTACAAGGTGCGTGAAATCCAACCTGTACGCGGACAGATTTACTCCAGCGATGGCAGCCTGCTTGCCACAAGTATTCCTGAATATGAAATACGATGGGACGCGAAAGCTCCTTACGATGAGGCAGAATACCAGACGCAACTCGACTCACTCTGCATCAGCTTCAATCAACTCTTCGGCGACCGGTCGGTAGCTGAATACAAGTCCATGTTCAAAAAGGCCAAAAGCGAAGGCAATCGCTATTTCGAAATCATCGATCACGTCGATTACAACCAGCTGCAAAAAGTCAAGAAGTTTCCGTTTATCCGAAAAGGCACCGTTCGCGGCGGATTTGTATTTGAAGAAAAATTCATTCGCGACCAGCCGTTCGGAACGCTGGCCTCGCGCACCATCGGTATGGAACGCGCAGAAAATAAAGTCGGCATTGAGCGCGACTACGACGAATTGTTGCGCGGCAAAAAAGGCTCGCAGATGATGGAGAAAATCGCAGGCGGCGTGTGGAAACCGATGAACAACGAGTTCGTGGAAATACCCGAACCCGGTGCCGACATCATTACCACCATCGACATTCACCTTCAAGATGTGGCGCATGCCGCACTGAAACGCAAACTCGAAGAAACCAACGCCGAGTGGGGTTGTGCTATTCTCATGGAAGTGCAAACCGGTTTCGTGAAGGCCGTTGCAAACCTTTCACGCAACAACCGTGAAGGCGAATTCAACGAGCGCCTCAACTACGCCATCAGCCATAGCATTGAGCCGGGATCAACCATGAAGCTCGCCTCCCTCATGGCGTGCATGGATGAAGGCGGAGTGCAGCTCAATGATAAAGTGGAAACCGGGAATGGCCAGGTCACCTTTCATGGCCGCACTATGAAAGACTCCAACTGGGACAAAGGCGGCAGCGGCACCATCACCGCAGAGCAAGTGTTTGAAAAATCGTCCAACGTCGGTACAGCCCTGCTGGTTAAAAAATCCTTTGGCGATAACCCGCAGCGCTACCTCGACAAACTACATTCATTCGGAATCGCCGAGCCACTGGGCATTACGCTCTCCGGTGAAGCTTCTCCGCGCATGTACAAAACGACGAAAGACAACGGCTGGAGCGGCTTGAGTCTTACTCAAATGGCCATCGGTTACGAAACGACTTGCACGCCGCTTCAAACCTTGGCGTTCTACAATGCCGTTGCCAACAATGGCGTCATGGTGCGTCCGCAATTCGTTCAGGAAGTGCGCCGAAACGGTCGCGTCATCGAACAAGCACAACCCGTT
>CANHYZ010000103.1 GCA_947464885.1 Flavobacteriales bacterium | reverse complement strand
GATACTCCGAAGCAGAATTTGATGCTCTAATCGAAGAACTTCATCTATTGACGCAGGCTATTGACGCGAATCAGCACCTAGATCCATTGCAAGTGCGCCCCAGTATTTGCGCCCTTTTCCTTTACGCAAAGGCCGGAGAAACTCAACGCGAAGAAATACTCGCTTTTATTCACTCGATCGAATCGGAAAATTTTTCTTCTCCCTGGTCAGATACGGTAACACAATTGACAGCATCCATCTTCGCAGATCTTCAAATCGGTCGCGTCGGCTCATTGCTGGAAAAAATTAATGATCAAAAGTCACTAACTACAGCGCAATCGGCCAATGAGCTCGTCTCTTCGCTCCAAGATCATAAACTGACCGGACTGTATGAGAATAAGGTCGATGAGCTGAATATCGATTTCGCCGTGCAGATTCTCCCTTTTCCAATGGAAGTGCTCGACCCCAGAATCGTACGTGTAAAACCGGGAAAGGCCAATGAAATGCACCGTCACGCTCACGAGACAGTCTTCATCTTTCTGGAAGGAAAAGGAAAAGTAATCGTCGATCAATTTGAGAATGCTGTGGGGCCCGGTGATTTCGCACTTATTCCTCGCTGGTGCAGTCATCAGTCAGTCAACACCGGTGATGCTGATTTGGTATTTCTTGCCGTAGCTGATTTCGGCCTGACAGGTAAAAGTTTTGTAGGGAATTATCTCAAAACGGCGAGAATGAAGACACAAGAATCAAAGTAGTAATCGCAAGGCTCGCGCCTTGACCTGCACAAAGCAGGGGCTGTATCCGACAAACTCTCCATCTAGCTCCATGGCTGTTGGTTCACCCCCGAGGTGTACCTCTTTGCACTCAACATACTTTACTTCCCGATGGCGTATCGGCTTGCAGCGAAGGATATTGGTTAAATTTAAGATGTACTCCATTATGCCTACACGTCCAAGCAAAACCAAGGATAGTTGACCATTCGAGGGATTGGCGCTCGGCGCAATGCCCAATCCATTTCCAAACCATTTCCCATTTGCCAGAACAACGGATAAGACCGGTCCTGTATAATTAAACCGCGGTGAGCTTATTTCAATAACAGACTTTCGATAAAAAGGCAGCGTACTTATGATGCCTCGCTGATAGGCGAGCACTGACCATCGGGTGCGTCTGTATGTATTGATTTTTCGAGCAATATTGCCGCCAAGTCCTATGTCCATAACGTTGATGAAGTGACGATTTATCGAAGTGCCTTCGGTCGTTGCAAAGGTGACAACACCCACATCAGAATAGGTGACTTGTCCCTCCTTAATACGGTGCATGAAGGCAGCAATACTGTCCGTTATCCCAAAATTCCTTGCAAAGTCGTTGCCTGTGCCACAAGGAATGAATGAAAGAATTGGGAGTTCTAAAGCGGTATTACTATTAAGCATCATTCCATCTACTACCTCATTTAATGTTCCATCCCCTCCAACCGCAATTATATGCGTAAACCCTCCGCTGCAGCATTGGGTCGCAAGCTCGCGTGCATGACCGGGATGGGTTGTAGTTAGGAACTTGTGTTCTTCAGCAAATGCCTTGCTGAGTGCATGCATGGCAGCCTTGGCCTTCCTGGATTGGCTATTGATTATAAATGCCACAAGCATCATGCGGCAAGGTACCCAAATAATTCAATGGACTTAACTCTATTGTGTAACAAAGGTGGCTGTGCTCATGATGCCTGACACATGATATTTGCACCCTAATTGAAACACACATGAAGACCCTAGCTTTTCATTACCGGAAAACCATCATTGCCGCACTCATTGGAGCGCTTGCCGGGTATGCTTATTACGCTCTTATTGGCTGCTCGGGTGGCTCATGTATGATTTCATCCAACCCTTATATCAGCACCATTTATGGCTTGGCTATGGGAGTGCTCGCGGTTGGGATGCCGGAAACAAAAAAATCAAAACAAGTTATAAGTCATGAGTAATCCAACAATTATTGATGTTCGAACACCAGCAGAATTTATGGGCGGACATGTTCAAGGAAGTATCAACATTCCACTCCAGGAGGTTCCTGCTCGTGTTGCAGAAATCAGTGCAATGAAGCAACCTATTGTATTATGCTGTGCCAGCGGAAATCGAAGCGGTCAAGCGACGATGTTTCTGCGTCAGCATGGAGTGGATTGCAGCAATGGTGGAAGTTGGTTAGACGTAAACGGGACGATTTAAAAATATAAACAAGATGATTGATAAAATAAAACAGTTATTGGGCTTTGGTCCCTCGGTTGACTTTGGGCAACTGGTGAAACAAGGTGCGCAAATCATCGATGTGCGCACAACCGGTGAATTTAAAACCGGACATATCAAAGGTTCGGTCAATATTCCCTTGCAAAGCATCACCTCGCAGTTAAGTAAAATCAATAAGGACAAGCCGGTCATCACCTGCTGTGCGAGCGGTATGCGGAGCGCATCGGCAAAGTCAATCCTCAAATCCAATGGATTTTCAGAAGTCCATAATGGAGGTGGTTGGACGAGCCTGAAAAGTAAGCTGTGAGCACGCTGCGGTATTGCTTACCTTTGCAACCGTTATGAGTTACACCGTTGTCATCGTAGGAAGACCCAATGTGGGCAAATCCACTCTTTATAATCGACTTACGGGTACGGATGACGCTATCGTTGATCCTACGGCAGGAGTCACCCGAGACCGTAAATACGGTATTGGTGAGTGGGGCCTGAAAAGCTTCGTGGTCATTGATACCGGTGGTTTAGCTGAAGAAGATGACGCCGGATTTGAACGGGAAATCAACTCGCAGGTGGCACTTGCCATCGATGAGGCTGATTTGGTCCTGTTTCTAGTCGATGGTAAGGAAGGTATCACTGACGGTGATCGAATGATTGCACAAAAGCTTCGCAAGTCAAAGCGCGAAATTTCGCTGCTCTGCAATAAGGTCGATACTTCCGACAAGGAAATTTGGCTCAATGAATTTTGGGAGCTTGGATTGGGAGATCAGATTTGGCCTATCAGTGCCAATAACGGTTATGGCACCGGTGACCTGATGGAATTCATTGCCGCGAAATTTCCTTCCGATGATGAAGCGCTGGAATCCGAACTTCCCAAAATTGCAATTGTCGGTAAGCCCAATGTCGGAAAGAGTTCCCTCATTAATGCACTCACCGGCAAGGAGCGCGCTATTGTGAGTGATGTTTCCGGTACAACGCGCGATGCAATCAACACGGAGTACAAAGCCTTCGGACAGGAATTGATTCTAATCGATACAGCGGGACTCCGCAAGCGCAAACTCATTGATAATGATATTGAGTTTTACAGCTCCATCCGAACAATTAAGGCTATTCGCATGAGCGATGTGTGCCTGCTGTTGATTGATGCTACGGAAGGAATAACACGTCAGGATTTATCTATCTTCAAGGAAATTACCGAAGCGAATAAGGGTGTTGTAATTCTCGTTAACAAATGGGATCTGGTAGAAAAAGATCACAAAAGCGTGGATGTCTACACCAAAGAATTGCGTGAAAAACTCGCGCCAATGTCGGATGTGCCAATTTTCTTTACATCAACCGTTACCAAGCAGCGCATTCTGAAAGCTTTGGAAAAAGCCATGGAAGTTGCAGAGAACCGAAAAATTAGAATTCCTACAGCAAAACTCAATGAAGTGATGCTGCCCATTATTGAGAATTATCCTCCCCCCATCTATAAGGGTAAGGACATCAAGATCAAATACGTCACGCAACTTCCAACGAAGTCGCCGGCGATCGCCTTCTTTTGCAATACACCGCAATACATTAAGGGCTCCTACATCCGTTTTCTGGAGAATAAATTGCGTGAACACTTTCATTTTGAGGGTATTCCAGTTCGATTGTATTTCCGAAAAAAATAAGGTTAGGCCATGTTTGGTCTGGATTTTTTGTCTTTTAGTCTGATTTATTTTATGTTTAATCGTTCTTTTTTTCATTTTTGAGCGAAGTTTTCTTACTTTTGTAAGCAACTTGAAAAACGTACATAATGAAAAAGCTATTTCTGCTAGCCATTGCGCTGTGCTCCCTTTCCTCTTTGAACGCTCAAAGTGACTCGTCCTACCTTGAGGTTGGCGTAAACGCAATTCGTTTGGTCAACATTGGTTTGGTCGATCGCGATTTGGATACTGAAGTTTGGAATCCATACATGCTCACGGCATCTTATGGGATGAAGCGTTTCAGCCTTCGTTTTGGTTTGGGATATGAATCCACCTTTAGACAAGAGTTACCGACCGATGCCAACGGTCAAACAACAACAGATACCACATCAAAGCATGTTGATATCCGATTTGGTGCCGGTTGGGAAATTGGTCTTGGTGAAAAATGGTCTGTGAAAGTCGGCGCTGATTTTATTTCTTCTCAGCGCTTCTCCGCATTTGAAGCGAAGTTCACGAATGAGTCCGGCGAGTTGGTGGAGAACATCCATGAATTCACATACGATGAAAAGGGGATTTCACCATTTATCTATGTTCAACGTCATTTGACCAAGAAAGTAAGTGTCGGTACAGAGATTCTTTGGAGAATGTCGGGATATAGCATGACCGACAGCGACAAGAGCAATCTTAATTCAGCTCAAATCATCAAGGAGTACGAAGGAACCAAGCGCATATTGCAAGCGCCAACTGCTTTGTTTGTGAATGTCCGTTTCTAAATTTTGCCTATGAAAAAGCAATTTGTCAGCGCGATTATTTTCGGAGTAACAGTCGTTTCCGGCTTTGTAGCCTGCACTCCCGAAGATGTGCAGCCCAGACGCCGAGTGCCTGTGTTGCCCGCAGAAGTTTATGATTATGCCACACCGGTGACGCCGACGTTTTTTGAGCCCTTCGGTGACTCGGCTATCAACAATCACGTGGCAACGCTCGGACGGGTCTTGTTTTACGATCAGCAGTTATCTGCGAACAATCGTGTGTCTTGCGGAAGTTGTCACAGACAACAATTTGGCTTTGCTGATAACAAAGGATTCAGTCCCGGTTTTGAAAATGGCTTAACAGGTCGAAATACGCAAACAATTGTCAATACCGGCACGCAGGTCGGATTCTTCTGGGATCTTCGTGAGGAGATATTGGATCATATGGTGCTTCAGCCGATTGCCAATCACGTGGAGATGGGGCTTGACGACACTCTCTTGATGGAGAATCGCGTCAGCAGTATCGAATATTATCAGCCCCTTTTTGAGAATGCCTTTGGTACTAATGAAGTGACCACGCACAAGATTGGTCTTGCTTTGGCGCAGTTTGTCAAGAGTATTATATCGGTTAGCACGAAATACGACGAGGGTGCTACAGCCATGTTCAATCAAGGTGTGACAGGGAATATCAACCACAGACCATTTCCAAACTTCACCGATCAGGAGAATTTCGGCAAGCATGTGTTTTTCCTGAAGTTCCCTTGCTCACAATGCCATGGTGGTGTTAATCTGGATGGCAGTTTGTCGGCCCCAAAGAACATTGGATTGGATGTAGATTACTCGGACGATGGCATGCCGGGGACTGATTTTTTAGGACGTGTTCGTGATGGGTTCTTCAAAACCCCTTCACTACGCAATGTTCAATTCACAGCTCCCTATATGCATGATGGGCGTTTCCAGACCCTCGAAGAAGTGATTGAGTTTTATGATGCCGGCATCCAGCCGCACCCCTTGTTGTCGGAAGAACTTCGCTGGCGAGAGCAGGGCGGTTTGACATTTGAACACCTCGGCCCTGTAATTCCTTTCGATCAGGTTCCTACGGATGGACGCGTGTTGCCTGTTAAGATGTTCATGACCGGAGAAGAGAAGGCCGCGCTGGTTGCGTTTCTTAAAACGCTGACTGATTACCAGACCTTAACGGATCCGAAATTCAGTGATCCGTTTCAGGTGGTGGAGTAGGAGTGGTGAGGCAGTGAATAGTGAATAGTGAATAGTGACTGGTCACCATTAACTATTCACTATTTTGTTCATCATTTCGCCTAAGTTATTTATTCTGTACTTCATCAAGTCGCAGAAACTTGGAGCGGCCCTTCGTAAAGAAATAAATCGATAATGCTGCGAGGACAATTGATAATGCCATTAGGCAATCAATTAGCACCGAGTATTGGCTGTCATGCTGCCTTTCAAGTGCGATTGCAATAAATGCAGGTGCTGCAGCGTGCAGATGAGCGTAAGCGAGCGGATGAAAACTCGCCTTCCGGGTGTGGCTGCCATTTTCGTCTGCCACTATGGTGGTGACAGGACTTGAATACCGGTTCATCTTGAGGGAGACTTCGTGTGAACCGACAGTCGTTTTGAAGTCTTTGGTTTGTCCATTTTCAAGGATGCCTGCGCGCTCACCATCGATATAGACTTCGAAATCATGAGCCCAGAAATAGTATCGTTTGGGACGTTTAATGCGAATAATGGCCATAGGTTGTTTGATTGAGATTTAATGCCGGGGAAATTATTTATTTCATAAATACTTTGCAATAGTGAATTTCAACGGTACCTGGACAACCTCACCCCTCACCCCTCACCTCTTCCGTTGTATCTTTCGCCCGCACCATGAAGGTTTTACTGCTCATTCCGCCGTTGACTCAACTCAATACGCCTTACCCTGCGACGGCTTATTTGTGCGGTTTATTGAAGCAGGAAGGGTATTCTTTTCAGCAAGGCGACTTGGGCCTCGATTTGGTGTTGCGCGTGTTTAACCGCGCGGGATTTGCGCAGTTGTTCGATACTATTGAGGCAGGGGATTTTAAGCTAGCCCCATCTCTAGAGAATATTCTGACAAGGCGCAAGCACTATGAGGATACGATAGATTCGGTGGTGCAGTTTCTTCAAAACGACCTATACTCTTTCGCTTATCGCATAGCCAACAGCAACTATCTGCCGGAAGGAAATCGATTCAAGACCATAACGGATATTGAATGGTTTTTCGGCAACATTGGTGTTCAGGATAAAGCCCGATATAAGTGCACCATGTATCTGGAGGATGTTGCGGATCTTATTCAAGCTACCGTTGGTCCGCATTTCGGATTCTCCAAATATGCTGAGCGCATTGCACGCACCGCTGTTAGTTTCGATCCTATTGAACAGGCACTGGAATCGG
>CANHYZ010000102.1 GCA_947464885.1 Flavobacteriales bacterium | reverse complement strand
GTAGTAATACCTTGCATTTTACGTGTAAACCAACTCATAGCTGAACAATTTGTGAGGGTACAAATATGAAGGAAAAACGGCTTTATCGAACCAAATAGATACCCCCTGTTTTCACAACTTCTTCCCCGTTGTATGTAATGGCTTGAATGCGGTAATTATAGACGTCGTCTCCCACGGCGATACCGGGCGTCCAACCCACTTTTCCATCAGGCGAATAGAAAATAGCCTCACCCAAACGGTTATAGATCCAAACCTGCATCGACGCGATATTGTATCCTGATACAATCCAAGATTCGTTGAACGTGTCTTCATTGGGTGTAAAGCAGGACGGCACGAAAATCTCCCAGCTGCATTGGAAATTGTCAATGGCAATTTCATCGCTTGCAACACCGCAGCGGTTGGATACAACGACGCTGTACAAACCACTCCCCGCAGTAGCCACCGTTGCGGAAGTGTCGCCGGTTGACCATAGATACTCGGAGTGTTGCGGGGCAAAGGCGTCGAGAACGATAGGGTAGTCTTCACAAAAGGTTGTGTCATTGCCCAGCGACACAACGGGTTGCGCGATCGGATAAACCGCAATCGTATCGTAGGTCACACATGGGCCGTTTTCAACCACGATGGAATACGCACCTGATTGATCAATGCTGATTGTCTCCGCGAAAACTCCGGTATTCCATGAACCGGCATAAACCGATTGCAGAAGTGCTGATGTCCCGTCACACAGGATGGTATCTGTCGATAGCAGCGCAAAGTGCTGTTCGAACAGTGATAATTCCAGCGTGTCTGTTACCGAACAACCGTTTGAAGTATAGTCGAAGTAATAAATTGCCGATGTATCGGCAACGATTGGATTCGGAGCAGCGTTGCCATTCCAAAGCCATGTGCCATGCATGGGGGCTTCCAAGAGCAACGGCGACGTGTTGCAGTGATGAATGGAATCGGGTAGATTGGTGGATTCAACCACGACGGCGCTGATAAAGATCGAGTCTGATTTTGTGCATTGACCTCGAGTGACAAGGATGCTATGCTCTCCGATGCCAACCGAGGTTGCATTGGATGTTTCTCCGTTCGACCATTGGATGGTTTCCCAAAGCGAGGGAACCGACAACTGAATCGTATCGAGCGCACATAGGGTTGTGTCATTGCCAATGAACACATCGTGAATGGGCAGGATACTAATGTTCACTGTATCGGATGCCAGGCAGCCAACATTGGCTGAGTCGCGCTCTACCACATAGCTGATGTGAAAAACACTATCGGAAGTATTTTCAATGCTCAAGGTCGGGTTGCCAACGTCGGTGGATGAAAGGCCAAAGGAAACATCCCAGCTATAGTTGTATCCGCTGAAGGGATTAACCCCAATTTCAAGCGGCGTATTGCTGCACAAGGTGGTGTCGAAGCCGGCGAAGGCGGGCTGGGAAAGGACGATCGGTTCACAGGCGGTCAGCGAGATATCATCCAGACCGAAGTCATTGCCTCCGGTCTCTGTCTGAACGTCAATGATGCAAAGATTGAGCACTGTCGTTTCGCCGCTATTCCAGGTTGTTGTGAGTGACGACCAACCGCCTTCGGCAATCAGTGTGTCATCTGCCGCAACACCGTTGAATACCGGAATGAGCAACGCGAGAGGATGAGGATTAGCGTTGTCGGCCACATCGCGCGCCCAAAACGTGAGCGTGTAGTCTGTCTGCGGATATACGGTCAACTCTTGACACCACACCGACGTTCCTGCCGAACCCGGAGCATTAGCGATGAAAAAATCTCCTGAAGGCGGGTTCGTGTGATCGTTGCCTGTGAAGTCGCTATGAAACAACGTTGCGTTGTTGCCGATCGCATAGTTGTTTTCCGGGCAAAGCGTGCAGATGAACGGGAAGAAAGTGACGTAATCCAGGGAGGACGTGAATCCCACATTTCCACTTTCGAAATCGCCATTCAGGATGCGGTCATTCTCTTGCATGCATGCAGGACACTGGGCGCTCACCTGTGTGATGATAAACCATGAAATACACAAGAGCAGAGAGAACCTTAGATTATTCATACGATGCCGCTGATTCAATCGATGTTTTTTGACGTTCGAGATTGCGTTTATTGATGACGGGATTGGCGTACATCTGCAGCAGAATTTCTCTGGCTATGGTATTGAAATTCTCGGCAGGAAGTCCCAATCGCTTGCGAGAGAGAGCCAATTTCAGCACATGTCCGCGTATGTAGTTGACAAAAGCGATACGCTGGATATTGGAGTATTTGTCTTTGTAATCGCGTGTGCCATGCAGCTGATCATAGGCGATATAGTTGTTGGGCCAGAGGTGATAGATGCGGTGCATCTCGTCATCAATGGCTTCACTGAGCAATTTGAATTTTTCGTTTTTGTTACTAATGGCTGACATGCGTTCATAGACGTCGTCGAGCGGCATACCGACTGAAATATTGATGCGGCCTTTATGTCCGGTTAGCCCCGTTACCATGGAGTGAAAATCTTCACCGGGCTTTTTTTCATACTTCCCGAACTGACGTACATGCATGAGTTCGTTGGTCTTTAATAAATCGCAGGGATCGAATTCATAGCTCACGCACATGGGGCGAATGTGAAGGTCTTTCAATCCGTTTTCGAGATTTCCTTCCGTGCTCAGGGAGAACATTTTCAGCAAGGCTGTCGCTGTTCGGTCGTCGCCGTCTTTGCTTCTCCCTTCGCGATGCGCAATCCAAATGGACGTATTCTTTTCGGTAAGCGTATGACGGATGTAATTGCTCATACGCAAGGAGTAGTAATACATCTCCTTTGCATTTACATCGCGACTGACGATGAAGTTCTTGTTGCACCGCACAATGTCGCGTACGAGCTGTAATTTCAGCAGGTTGTCGCCAATGGCAATCTCAGTTGTGGGTATGCCACGTTCGATGAGGCTGACATTCAATAGTGCGCTATCCAGAATGATATCGCGGTGATTGCTCACAAAAAGGTAGGCCTGATCCGATTCAATGGACGACTCATTGGTGAAGGACACACCGCTGGTCGTCATTTGGGTAATCACGTTTACCGCGGGGGCGCTGATTTCTTCCTGAAATTGATTAACGCTGCGGATGTTCTCAAACATTTGAATGATTTCCGCTTTGCGCAGGCCGGGATACACCCACTTCATCATTTTGATGAGTAGGGGTTCTTGGATCATACGTTGAATGGCCAGGCTCAGTTCTTCGTCCGAATACGGACGCATGGCACTGAAGTCATGAACATCAATGGGTGATTCTTGCATGACGCGAATTTAACGCGTAATGGCTATTCTAGGTAGTGGGGAAACGACACCGGGGGTTACCAAACCGGGCAAGGCGGGGGCGCATGCGAGCCACGTTGGCGGGTGTATTTAACGCGCTTGGTTTTTGCTCCGCACTTCCAGTGTTTGAAGATGGTGTATTTCAAGCTAACGTAAACATCGGCTCCGTAGATGTCCTTCTTGAGCAGGAATGATCCCAGATCATCGCTGCCGATGATGATACTGTTGAGGCGAAGGCAAAGACCAACCTGCGGACGTTTGTATTGGTACATCGAAACCGGCAGAGAGGCTTCAAAACGTTTGGTTTCCCAACGAGGCGCTATGCCTAAATAGCCCGAGCGCTGCACTCCGAGTCTGTTCAACCATGGCACACCATAGGTGATTACACCATACAAATAAAAGTTGCTGATAAGGTTGAAGTCGCCTTGCACCGAGAGCGCAGCCGGAAGCATCATGGAGAAATCGGTCAGGTAGCCGTTTTCTTGTACCAGGTTAAAGTTATTATTAATCAGGCTATCGATGTCTTCCAGGTCATCGGCTTGTGTGCCTTGATAATCCTCCCAGATAGAACTCTGGTTTTGGGAGAAGTTGTTGGTGTAAAAAGGTTCTTTGAATTTGATGCGACCAACATCGAGCAGGGATACACCAATGCGGTAGAGATAGTCGCCATCGGTGCAGGGCGAGTGAGGCACATAAGCTTCCGAAGATTCATGACGCACTTTGTAGGTTACGCCAATATCAGCGCCCCAGCCTTCGCCGTTGAAGATGCCGGCCGTGGGGTCGTTAAATCCGTACTGACCGATGAATTCTTTCGTTTCAATGCGGCCGCTGTCTTGAATCATGTACGTCCAGGAATCGAGTCGCACTCCGGCACCGGCAAAGCCGTAGAGTTTTTTCACGGTAATTGCCGCCTGAGTCATGGAGAATCCTTGACGCGCGATAATGGTACCGTAGGTAAATCCTAATTCACCCCAGGCGAGCGCATTGGTGCGCACATTATTGATACTATTGATTTTACCGATTTCATTTTTATTGTCGAATCCGTTTTGAGCCCATTCGTGGGCCTTGGCCGGAATTCCGCGAACGTCGGTAACCATGCGCACGGCAGTGCTTAATCCAAAGGCATGCTGCTTAACGGCGAAGGTGAGCGAAGGACCGCCCACTTGAAGATCCACGAATGCGGAGTAGGGGGTGTTTTGCTTGCGCAAAGGGACCGTGGTCATCGTATCGAAATTCGCAATCGAGAGTTCTCCTCCACGGAGATAGACCAAATCGTTTTTGATGAAGGTGCTGAGTCCCGCCAGTTGAAAATCAATGAAGGCACGTGAATCAACGATGGTTGAAGGGTTGTTCCAAAGAGTGTTGACAGGGGAGCGAGTACTTCCGGCAATACCCAAATTATCCTGAGCTACCGACGCTAGGGTCAGCAAAGAGAGTGTAAGGATAAGGTATGCGTTTTTCATTCCGGGTGGAGTGATTTACCCTTTGAACGCAAGTTGCAGCTAAAAAGTTCTGTTTGAGGGCGAAAAAAATTAGTTTTTCACATCCACGACCTTCAATTTGAAGTAGACCGGGGTTTTTGGAGGCACCACGCCGCCCGTGCTGCCTTCCTCTCCGAACGCGAGATAGGAGGGGAGATAAACATTGGCTTCATCACCGCTGCGCATCATGCTCAGGGCATACTGCAAGCCTTCCACGACCTGATCAGGTCTGCCAAAGGTGAATTGCAGCTCGGTGGGTTTATCGAGCGGTTTATCATTTAATAAACAGGTGGTATAGGCGATGGTGACTTCACTGCCGGCTGCTATAGTATCACCGGCGCCGACAACCAGCGGTTGGATAAAGCAATCGCCGTGCTTCTCATAGGCGATTTCGGTGTTATTCATCAACAGTAATTCGATGGCTTCTGTTTCCAGCATTTCCCCATGCTGTGCACTGCTGAGCAAGTAATCGCGATAGCCTTGCTCATCGAATGTTTTCATGATTTTGAAATTCACTTCGATGAGGTCTTCTCCACGATCGGATGGCAAGTCATTGTAGCCGCACAGGAAGGTCTTATTGACCGCGTGAATTGGTGCACTGATCACCATGGCGTCGCCGCAGTTCATCCCAAGCAGCTCCTGCTTTATACGCCAATGAAGCGAGTCTTCCCATGGAAGAAGCGTATTGTTGTTGAGATTGTGGTAGGAGATGGTGTGGTGTCCGTCGCTCTTTATCACGGGCGGTGCACTTACACTATAATCCGTCTCGATGATAAAGTAAGTGGCATCCTTGATCGCCGGTGAACAATCGCCTACCGCAATTAACCGTTTTTTGATGTTGTCACCCATCGATTCCCAACCATCATTGCATCCGGTAATGGCGATGATCAGCACTACAAAAAGAGACAGCTTTAAAGTGCTTGAAGGGCGATTCATGGGAGGATTTTTAACAAGTGAATATCATAGATGACTGATGCATTTTGAGGGATTTTACCGGAATCTCCGGTGAATCCGAAGGCCAGGTGAGAAGGGAAAATAAACTTGGCTTTATCGCCTTCATGCATGAGCTGCAACGCTTCATGCAAGCCTGTTTCAACATTGTCATGACCGATAAAAACATCCTTGGGATTTGCCGGTGAGGCTTCATAACAGAGCGTTCCGTCGAGCAGACTTATTTTATAGGCAATGAGTACATGTTGGTCTTTCATCGCTTGACGGCCTTGCGATGGCGCGTAGATCCAGTAGTGCAGACCTGTTGCTGTTTCCTGCATCGGCCAGTTTTGTTTGGCGATGTAGGCCTGGATGTTTTGCATTTCATCGGTGTGCTGCTTGCGGTTTTCTTTGATGAGTTCCTGCTGAGCGCGCGCCAAATCCGCATCGGTCATGGTGCGTTGATTACGTTCCTTGCAGGAAGCAACCGTCAAGAGAATGAGTAACAGCCAAGGTAAACGGTTCATGAGGCTAAGATATCGGCTGCGTGGCGGTGCACAAGCGATTGAAATTTTTCAAGGGTGATTTCCATGCTTTCGGCGCTCATACCTCCGGCGGCGTTGATGTGTCCACCGCCCTGCCAGTTGGCGCGGGAAAACGCATTGACGTCGAAGGTGCCTTTTGAACGGAAGGAGGCTTTTATTTCGTTGCTACCCTCACGAAAGAAGGCGGCCAGTTTGATGCCCCGAATCGAAAGCGCTTGATTCACCAAGCCTTCCGTATCGCCTTGACGGTAATTGTAGCGCAGTAATTCTTCTTTGGTCAGACTAATGAAGGCAGTCGATTGATCAGTCATCACAACCAGCTTTTCACTCAAGGCATAACCGATGAGTTTGAGTTTATCCATCAGGTTGGTATCATATACCTGACGATGAATTTCAGAATGATCAAGGCCCAGTGCAATCAGCTCGCCGGCGATGCGATGGGTATCCTCCGACACACTGTGGAAGCGAAAGGATCCGCTGTCGGTCATGATACCCAGATAAATGCAGGCAGCGATATCTACGGTGAGATGCCCTTTCCAGCCGCATTGTTCGATGAATCGGAAAACCATTTCACACGTTGAACAGGCGCTTGTGTCGCTGTAAATGACTTGCGGATACTCGCCCGGCTGCTGGTGATGATCGATCAGGATGAAGGGTTTTCCGCAGGTTTCAAGCACGGGGCACAGGTCGTTGCCCACGCGCGGCAGGTGATTGTAGTCGAGTGAAAAAATCAGGTCAGCAGATGAAATGGCATCACGCACGGCGTCGGGCTGCGTATCGAAGGCGAGTATTTGATCGTAGTCTTTGACCCAATGCAGAAAGTCCGGTGCATGG
>CANHYZ010000101.1 GCA_947464885.1 Flavobacteriales bacterium | reverse complement strand
TGGTCGTTGTCGTAATGACGGTTTCCTCACTCATATTCATATCGATAGCACCACCCATATCGGTTGCATTGATGCTGATGCCCATATTAACGCCATCCACATTGATACCCATGGATACATTTCCGCCGACAGGAGCAGCAGTTGCAGCTGTGGGCTGCTTCTTGGTTGTGGTCGTTGTCGTTTGTGTTACAGTTGTCTTGCCTCCAACAGGTTCCTCTTGAACTTGAATGGACTGATTGATATTGAAATTTTCAACAGGTGCCGGTGCCGGTGTATCGTCTACTTCAGCCACGCGCTTAACATCGCTTTGTGGCGCAGCAGCTGGGGCAACCGCTCCATCTGATTCCGTTTGACCATAGTAACGCATGACATATTCAGCCTTCTTATTCTTTTTAATGATGTAAGTGAATTCAAACCCACGCTGAACGGCAAAATTTCCTTCAGCAAAATCAGGCAAGGTAGGGTCTTCAAAATCAACCCGTGCTTGGTAGAACTCGGAGGTCAACCCCGTGATTTTGACATTCGACTGAGGAGTTGAGTTTTGTTTTTCTCCGTTAAGATATATGGTGAATTTTTCACCAACTTCGGAAAAAACAACAGCAGAGGCTTGCCCTAGGATTTGTGCACTTAGCAATACAGATGCGAACAGCGTAACAATGTGTTTCATGTAAAATCGTGTAAAAAGATTAAATGATTTAGTGGCCAAAGCCAACCTCGTGCCAAAAATACTCAATGCTCTGCATGAGGTGGAAAAAAGCGGGCTAATTTTGAAGGCAGTTCTCTGTTATGAAAAAGATTCTTATTGTTGGAGCAGGACGCAGCAGTGCAAACCTGATTAAATATCTTCTCGAACATGCCGAAGAATGCGATTGGCATCTACGCGTTGGCGACATGGACGAACAATTCGCGCGTCAAAAAATCGGTGACTCATCCCGTGGAACTGCATTTCGGCTTAACGCAGCAAACGAGGAGCAGCGCAGAAAAGAGGTTGCCGCTGCCGACTTAGTGATTTCCATGTTGCCTGCCATCATGCATTTGCAAGTTGCTAAAGACTGCCTTCATTTCGGCAAGCACCTCATAACCCCCAGTTACATCCCGAATGAAATGTGGGAGTTACATCAGCAGGCCATCGATAAGGGTATTGTCATGCTGAATGAAATGGGTGTCGACCCCGGCATCGACCATATGTCGGCTATGAAAATCATCGATGAACTTAAATCGAAAGGTGCAACACTTCAGTCGTTTGAATCCTTTACCGGCGGACTCATTGCGCCTGAAAGCGACAACAATCCATGGCACTACAAAATCACCTGGAATCCACGCAACGTTATTTTGGCGGGCTACGGCGGTACAGCGCGCTACAGAGAAAACAACACCCTAAAGTTCATTCCCTATCATCGCTTATTTGAACGCATCACGCCTGTCGATCTCGGCTCCGACGGCGTATTTGAGGGTTACGCTAACCGCGACTCATTAACGTATCTCAAACTCTACAGACTAGAGGATATCCCCACACTTTATCGCGGCACCCTGCGTAAGTTGGGCTATTGTACTTCATGGAATCTACTGGTGCAGTTGGGGCTAACGGACGACAGTTTCATGATTCCCGATGCAGCCACTCTCACTTGGCATCAGCTCACCTCTTCAATGCTTCCCGAATCGCCGGCGGGCACACTGCGCGAGCGCGTGCAACAATACCTGCATGCAGCGGACTCCGACATGGAACGACTGGAATGGCTGGGTATTTTCGACAATCGCTCGCTTGGGATTGAAACAGGCAGTCCGGCTGCAGCGCTTCAAAAGCTTGTAGAGGAAAAGTGGAAGTTGAATCCGGGAGATAAGGATATGATTGTTATGTGGCATCGTTTCCGATATTCACTTCAGGGTAAGAACATAGAATTGCAATCTACCTTGATTGCCATTGGGGATGATCCCGTGCATACGGCCATGTCGAAAACAGTTGGATTACCGATTGCCATTGCGGCCAAATTCATTTTGACGGGTCAATGGCAACTCAAAGGGGTGTGCTTGCCGACCACATCCGACATTTACCTGCCGGTATTGGAGGAACTTTCAAGCATGGGTATTCGCTTTAAAGAGACGGAGGTTGAGCGGTCATGAAATTCGGCTTGCTGATCATAGCTCTCGCATTCAGCCTTTCGAATCTATTGGCTCAGCCCGCAGTTGCTCCGCGTATTCCTGAGCATTATGAATGGAAAAACGCTCGCGATTACAAACGCGATGAGGACCTCATCGTTCGCACGCTGCAATGGCTGTGCACTAACCCTTTAAGTGAGGCCAATGAATACCGCAGTAAGGCAACACTTTTCGTCATGGAGTGGATTGCAGGAAGTCCACGATTGAAAATCTCCATCACGTCCACTGACCTCCCATTTTACGACAACTACCCCGACCTGTTGTTTCCATACATCCAGGGAGTGGCGCTGAAAAAACTAGGCAAACCGGCCTGTGAAAGTGAACTTGAAGCTATGGTTAGCGGTTTTTCTGTGGTGGGATTTATGATTGAATCCGACCCGGTTTTAAAGAAAGATAAGTTCTTACAACCCCTGCTTAAAGCATACAAGAAAAACAAGATGCAGCCCTACGTAGAGCAGCAAATTGCCCGTAATACAGCACCGTGAAGAAATTCGACATCCCTCAACACTATCGCTCAGCCATTATCGGCGAGATCAAGAATCGCAGGAAGGCTGCCGATCCGCGCAAGCAGGATTTTACGCCGGCAGAGTTCTCTCTGGGTCCTTTGACATTCATTTTACCGCGACACTTCGGTTTTTGTTATGGCGTAGAAAATGCGATTGAGCGCTCCTATAAAGCGATACGTGAAAATCCCGGAAAACGCTTGTTCCTGTTGAGTCAGATGATTCATAATCCTGCAGTGAATGAAGATCTCGAGGGTCAGGGTTTGAAGTTCATCCTGGACACCGAAGGCCGACAATTGCATCCATGGGAGGATATTGGTGCTGATGATGTCGTGATTATTCCTGCATTCGGAACCACGGTAGAAACAGAAGCCTTATTGACTGCAAAGGGTGTGGAGATTGCCAAATACAACACCACCTGCCCCTTCGTTGAAAAAGTATGGAAACGCTCAGCGGAGATTGGTCAAACCGGCTATTCCATAATCATCCATGGCAAGTACAAACACGAGGAAACACGTGCAACATTTTCTCACAGCAATGAAAACGCTCCTTCCATCATCGTGCGTGATATGAAGGAGGCCAATATGCTCGGAGAATTCATACTCGGGCGCATGGAAGCTGATGCCGTGAAAGCATATTTCAGCGGAAAAATGTCGGCCAACTTTAACCTATCGCAAGATCTTGAGCGTGTGGGTGTGGTTAATCAGACCACCATGTTGGCGACAGAAACTCAGGAAATCGCCGACTATTTCAAATCCGTCATGATTGAGAAATACGGTGACGCTTTCAAGGAGCATTTCGCTGATACCCGCGATACACTTTGCTATGCTACCAACGACAATCAGCAATCAACCATTGCTGCCTCGCAATCCTCAGCTGATTTGGCGCTGGTCATTGGCGGATACAACAGCTCCAACACAGCACAAATCGCGACGATTCTCTCCGAACGTTTCCCGACATTTTTCATCAAAGACGCAACTGAAATAGACTCATTCAATCAGATTCGGCATTTTGATTACGGCAGCCAGACCTTGCGTGAAACCACCGGTTGGCTTCCTAAAAAAGAGGAAGTCCGTATCATCGTCACCAGCGGAGCTTCATGTCCGGATACCGTTTTAGAAGAAGTCATAACGAAAATTGCAGCATGGTTTCCCGGCGCGCTTTCCACAGAAGACGCATTGGCATCTTTTATGCCGCCAAAGGCATAATTAATGCTTCGCTGCTAAGCAGTCAGCGATTAGCTTTGCAAGGCATTGATTTGTCGATTCACCGATGTCTGATATCATTAAACTTCTTCCCGAACACGTGGCCAACCAAATTGCGGCCGGTGAGGTTGTACAGCGACCAGCATCTGTCGTAAAGGAACTGTTGGAGAATGCCATCGACGCTGAAGCGACCAGCATCAAATTGTTTGTGAAGGATGCCGGCAAAACGCTCATTCACGTAACCGATAACGGAAAAGGCATGAGTCCGCAAGACGCGCGTCTGTGCTTTGAGCGACACGCGACCTCAAAGATTACCTCGTCAGAAGATTTATTCCGCATACACACCAAAGGGTTTAGAGGCGAGGCGTTGTCGAGTATTGCTTCAGTTGCGCAGGTTGAACTGAAGACACGACTTTCGGGCGAAGAGTTGGGTACACATGTTTCGATTGAAGCATCCAAGGTGATCAATCAGTCACCGACACAATGCGCAGAGGGCACCGGATTTTTCGTGAAAAATTTATTTTACAATGTCCCTGCCCGTCGCTATTTCCTCAAAAGCGACACCATTGAATTACGCCACATGATGGATGAATTCCAGCGTGTAGCCCTGGCGCACCCCGACGTTGAATTTCATTTCAACCACAACGGGAATGAGGTGTATCAACTACCCGCGGCCGCCATTCGTCAGCGTGTCGTTCATATCCTCGGATCGAAGTACAACGACAAACTTGTACCGGTGGAGGAAGCAACGAACATTGTAACGGTCAATGGATTTATTGGTAAACCTGAAACAGCCAAGAAGACGCGAGGTGAACAATTCCTGTTCATCAATCAGCGCTTCGTGAAAAATACTTATTTGAATCATGCGGTCACCACTGCATTTCAAAGTTTGATACCGACGGGAACATTTCCAATGTATTTGTTGTACTTAGAAATAGCACCCGATCAAATTGACATCAATATTCATCCGACAAAAACAGAGATTAAATTTCAGGATGAGCGGTCGGTTTATGCCATCATCCATGCGGCAGTCAAGCGTGCGCTGGGCAAATTCAATATTGTTCCCAGTCTGGATTTCGATCAAGAGACATCGATCCACATTGAACCGCTGCGCAGAGGCTCCGATCTTGTTCCACCGGAAGTTCGTGTGAACACGGCATTCAATCCGTTCGAGCAATCTGCCACAGATAACAGCCGCTCGAACGCCTTGCGTGGTTGGTTTGACCGCAAATCCACCGACGTATCCGGCTGGCAGGAACTAATGAGCGTAGCCACAGCGATTGATCGAAAGCAATCGCAGGCAGAAGTCTTATTCTCCGAAGAGCAACACGACGGCGAAGTCACCTTCATGCAACATGCGCGGAAATTCGTGATATGCTCTGCGAAAGAACGTGTGCTGGTCTTGCATCAGCAACGTGCCCATCAACGCATTCTCTTCGAGGGTTTCATGAATGCCTTGCAAAATGGCGGCGGAGCATCCCAACAATTATTGTTTCCCGATGAAACGGTGCTTAACCCGATGCAGTGGTTACAATTCGATACTTGTCGAGGTGAATTGGAGTCTTTGGGGTTTCAATTTGCAGGAGATCAGCGTGAATCTATTTCGGTATCCGCTGTTCCCGCAGAATACCATGGCAATTACTCATCTGATTCCTTTTTAGAACTGCTGCATGATTCTGAGTCTGCATCGGAAAACCAAGCCGAACGTAAGGAAACCTTGGCGTGGTCGATGGCAAAAAGCAACTGTATTAAAGCAGGCCAACTGCTGACGCAACCTGAAATGGAGACACTTTTTCAGCAGTTGATGCGCTGCTCAGACCCTTATTCAGCGAGGAATCAACAACCCACCATGTTCCAACTCGATCTTCAACAACTCGAAACATTTTTCCAATAGCCATGTTTGCACAATTACCTGTTGTTACCAAAAATATCCTCATCATCAACGTGCTCGTCTTCCTGGCGTGCGGAGCATTTCCGGCTTTGGAGCCGCCACTGACCGGTTACTATTTCGGCAGTGACTCTTTTCAGATTTGGCAAGTCATTACACACATGTTTATGCATGGAAGTGTGACACACTTGTTCATGAACATGTTCGGTGTATTCATGTTCGGCGCCTTATTGGAGCGCTACTGGGGGGCCAAACGTTTTCTCAACTATTACCTGCTTTGTGGCCTTGGCGCTTTTGGCTTGCATCAGCTTATCAGCTTCCTGGAGATTCAAAAGATGATGTCGCAGTTGCCTGTTGAACTGGTGGACCAGGTGCTTCAAAACGGACGAGACATTCTCATGAGCAATCAGAATTATTCTGATCCCGACTTGGCGAACCTGAATGCCGCCATCAATGTCGGATTGGTTGGTGCATCCGGGTGCTTGTTCGGACTTCTCATTGCCTACGGTATGATGTTTCCGGATTCAGAGATGATGCTCTTGTTCTTTCCGTTTCCGATTAAAGCAAGATACTTTGTGATCGGCTACGGAGCGATTGAGTTGTTGCTCGGTCTGGCTAATCGCCATGGCGATAACGTGGCACACTTCGCACATATCGGAGGCATGTTGTTCGGCTTTATTATCCTCAAGATTTGGCAGAAACAGGGCCGACTCTACTCATAACACGCCACAATGAAAAGTTTGTTTCAACGCATACGTAACGGGGACCCACTTTTTACCTTGATTCTCATCAATGGCTTGATATTCCTTGGCATTGAAGTCTATCGCCTATGGTTTTGGTTTTTCGATTTGGCCCTGCCGTTGCCCTGGGGTGAAGATCTGATGTTGGCGGCGAACTCTGAGCTAACTGTCATGAGTACCCGTCCATGGTCACTCATTACGCATATGTTTACTCATGTGCATACGGGACACTTTCTCTTCAACATGGTTGCATTGTATAGCATGGGAAAGTTATTTGCAAGCATCGAAAAACCGAGTCGCCTCTGGTCGGTTTACCTGTTGGGTGGCCTTGCCGGCTATGGTTTGTTTGTCATCTCATATGGGATATCGCCCGTACTTCATGGTGGCAAGGAACACGGTATCCTGGGCGCATCAGCGGCTGTAATGGCCATTGTCGTTGCCACGGCCACGCTGCAGCCTCGCCGCATCGTCTATTTATTTGGAGCCGTTCGCCTCGAATTGGTTTGGCTGGCGATCATCCTGTTGGTACTTGATTTTGCCAGTATCCGTCAAGGCATCAATAGTGGTGGACATATCGGCCATATCGGCGGTGGAATTTTCGGTTTCCTATACGGATTGAAACC
>CANHYZ010000100.1 GCA_947464885.1 Flavobacteriales bacterium | reverse complement strand
GAATGCAAGTGCTGCTGCGTAGGATCCCTCCGGTGAAGGGTGGCTTCCGTCGGATGCAAACAACTCCAGTGTAGGGTGATTCTCGCGCAGGTAACGCCACACTGCGCCCACAGGCGAAACAATGCCTTGATTCATTTCGGCCATCATCACATAGCGTTCGCGCAAGAGATCATCCATGCCTTCATACGTGCACACGGGGGGCCAGTTGGCGCAGTTTTGCTGGTCGCCGTTTTCGCGGCCCCATGTCATGTAGAAGATGGTTTCGGCGCAGGGATTGGCCGACAGAATGGCTTCATTGAGTTGCGTGGCAAAGGGAAAAGTTTCCACTTCCACTTGTGCAAGAGGAAATGCAGGCATTTGACTTTGTTGCTGAAGAATCACATAATCCCAAGTTCCTTCTGAAATCAGATTCATCGATGTAGTGTTCCCCAAATGGTCTTCAAACGTGTATCCTCCGGGCATGTTGCTGCCGACCTCGAGGGTGTCGCCTGCACTCAGCGCAACGTTAGCTGTGAGTTGTGGAAGATTGTTGTAGTTGGTGTATGAATTGCCAAGGAAAAGCGCGCGTTTGAAATCTTGCGCAACGTGCGTCAAAGGCATGAGGGCTGAAAGGAGCGTTGCAATAAAAAGTTTGTTCATGTGGTCCTTATTCTTTAATCCATCGCTGATGCCAAGTGTGTTCATGATCACGAAGCGTCAACACATACATACCCTTGTTCCATGATTGAACATTGACCTGAATGACTGCATCGGAAGAAAGTAGTTGCTCGTGCATTAGTTTTCCTTGAAGGTCGGTGATACTCATGACGGCATTGTTGTCCAATCCTGCAGGCAGTTGCAGTTGCAGAGTATGTTGAGCAGGATTTGGGAAGAGGCGCAACAAAAGCGCTTCGTCATAGACCTCCACAGCATCAGGTCCGCAAGGGGTATAGAAGGTGCCCGGAGATCCGAGCTGGCAGCCCGCAAACCAGTTTTCTCCTGCGTTCATATTTGCGCTGCTATCCGCTAGTTCGAGGGTATAGCCCTGCGCATTCGCTTCGGTAGGCCAAGGGGATTGTGACTGGTAGTAAACAGAGAAGTTGATTTTACCTTGGTCATCGTAGAGTCGGATGAGTTCGCCATTTTCACCAAAGCCGAAAGAGAAATTTCCGACTCGATTTTCGATGGCTGCATGAATGCCATCAAACTGCTCCGTGTTTTTGCAGAGCACAATCATTTCACCCGGTTCAAGAATGGTGTTTTGCGGAATCATGTATTCACTCTGATCTTGATCGTCGCGCAACAACCAATTGGAGATGTCATGTGTTTCATTACTCACGTTCCGCAATTCAATCCAGTCACCGGCGTTCGATGCAGGAGCTGAAGCGTAATTAATCTCACTGAATACGATAGGGGAGTAGCACGGTGAGAAGCCTTCACCGGGTGAACCAAGCATGCAGCCGGCAAACCAGTTCGACGGATTATCCTGCTCGGTTGCGCCATCAACAAACTCCATTGTGCGGCCACCACCATCGGCCACCATCGGCCATGGAAGGCTATCGCCATAAGTGATTTCACGCACGATACTATCGCGATGATCGAGCAGTCGAATAGTACCGCCGCTTGCAGGAAGGGCAAAGTCGAAGTTGCCGATAACGTTGGTCACATTCGGGTAGATACTTTGGAATGCAGCCACATCATGTGCAACCACTACATATTGATTTGGTGCTACGTACGTTCCTTCGGGGAATTCGAAACGAGGCATGTTGACATCGTTCGTTAACGACCATCCCGTAAGGTTTACGGTGCCGTTTCCGTCATTGTGCAATTCAATCCAATCTCCGCAGGCTGCTGATGCATCATCGTTGTAGTTGACTTCGCTTATCATGAGTTTCATGGGTTGCGGTGCGCCAATGAAATGAGCAGTGAGTTGATCATCGGTAAACAGGTTGATGACCAGTGAGTCGTTGTGCCATTGTGATTGGAACAGTGTATCGGCGCTCCAGTAGTTGAACACATATCCGGGATTGGCAATTGCGGTTACTGTTACCGGTGCGCCATTGAAATAGATTCCACTCCAGGGCAAAGAATCCGGAACAATCGTGTTGATTTGAATGCGACCGGCCTGAGGCGGATCCACCTGCAGTGTCACTTGTGATTGTCCTTGATAGCCGAAATACGTTTCGATGTGGTAACGCACCTGCTCAGGGCGACAAGCGAGTTGATCACGGAAGATGTTGTGATTATCAATGAACCACTGCACGTAGCCGTCGACGTTGTTTGGATCACCCCAACGAGCCATGTAGTTTGGCATTTCATCAATGACCATGTTGAAGTGATAGTCTTCAATTTCCAGCAAACGTTCACTGCGATAGGATGTATTCAAAAGATCGGCGAAGCGATTCACAAAGTGCAGTTTGTAATCATCATGCTGCATCATGTTGTACCAAGGTGTGGTGAATGGATTGCCGTTGGTATTGCCCAGCAACCATTCGATATGATTGGTGGTGCAATCGGTCCAAGAGTTTGGGCCAAGTCCTAATTCCAAATCCTGCAATGCAAAACGCCATTTGAAATCCGTTGCATCGGAGCGATAGATTTTGATGTTGTTGTAAGGCCAGTCCACGTTCGACATAAACGATTCGCCAATGACATAGTCGGTGTAGTTGTCGAGGTCGTAATAGTTACCTATTTGATTGACGTAATCCGGTGCATTGACATCGAAAAGTGAAACCGTGTTCCAGTCATCCCAATAATTTTGTGGGTCGCCTTCAACACCGCGGAGAATTCCTCCATAGTAGTAGCTGAGCGAAAGAATGTCCATGTCATCCTCGGAGGCATTGTCTTGAATTTCGAATTTCTCCGCATTGAATTTGTCACGCAGCTCATAGAGTCCGTGGTATTGGCCGTTGATATAGACGGTGACAGGACGCCATGCAGAGTAGTAGTTGTGTGTTCCTTCGCTCATCATGCGCACCTGCGCGGCGTCTTTGTATTGCAATGCGAGGTACTGGTTACTGCCATTGCGTAAATAGAAATCACTGTATTGTTCGCGATAGGGTAGCGTGGGAATCACTTGATGTTCGAAGGGGGCTTCACCAAAAATTCCATCAGAAAGTTTTAGTCGGAAGGAGCGTTGTGGTTGACCTCGACTTCCACCTGCACCGCCGTCCATAATCATTCCCGAGTATTGAGACATGAGTAGGTTGTGTGCATCGGTTGAGTCAAAATATTCGACATACCCCGATTTCAGCCAATCGCTGAAGGGGTTGTCGAACATGCCTTCCGGCCCGTATAGATTCGTATTGTCCGACGAAATCGAAATGACCGGTGTAACGTGATTGATGTTGATGAAGTAGGAGCCAACGGCTGATTGGCCGGGGATGCGATTGGGTTCAAATGCACGTGCTTTCAGGACGGTGGTAGTATTAATGGCAATGGGCGCACCGGTGTAGAGTTCCGAGTTGCTCATGGGTTCGCTGCCATCGGTGGTGTAACGGATAGTGGCTTGTGGGCCATTGGGATTGAGAATGGATACCGATTGCGCAGATGAATAGAATCCGGGGTTTAGCGTAAACGACGGTTGAAGGGTATAGCCTTCGGCGGGTTCGGTGTTGTTGTTGGTGCTGCCCGGGGTTGGGTTGGCGAAGAGAACGTTCAATGCTGCACCGTCAGGAAACTTTCCTGTGCTTGCATTGAGTGATTGCAGATCGACATTCAATGAGTCCAACACTTCATCATTCGGACTGAACAGAAAAACGGATTCACCTGTGCCGGACAATCCGAAGTTGGTATGGAAATACGAACCATTTGTATTGATGAATTCAAAGTTAAGTTCAGTATTTGCCGAAGTAGTGAGTTGAATGCTCACATAGTCATAGTACGACGGATCAGTATAGGCCACATCGAAGGCCAGCGAGTCGATAGGGCCGGCTGTAACGCCTGCTGCAATCAGATCTTCTGCGCGATACATGGTTTGCATGCGCGCACTGAAATACCAGTTGCCGTAAGGTGCAGGATAGCACGTGTTGCAATTCTGAGCATTGTTTTCACCGACTACAATATCATTGATGCGCAGCACTGGGCGCAGATTGGAAACTTCGCCATATTGAGCGCTGCAAGCGTAGTCGCCACCATCTACGAATGAGGAAACCGAAGCGGCATAGTCGGTTGATGTTTGATTGAATACCGAGTTAGAGGTATAACCTCCCGACCAATACGAGCATGTATTGAGAACGAGATTGGATTCTCCATCCCAAATAAATGCGTTCTGAACCGCGTGGTTGTTCCAGCCGAATTGCGGCGTGAAACCATAGGAGGTATGGAATTCAGTTGCAGGTTGTGATGCAAATCGATTCTTCGTGCTGCAAAAGATGACAATGTGCTGTCCGGGCTGCAAAACATAATCCTGGAATACCCATTGACCGGGCTGAGCAGCGCCATCGCTCAGGCTATAGCCGGCTAAGTTGACAGGATCGGTACCAGCATTGTAGAGCTCAATCCAATCGTTGTATTCACCGTCTTCATCGAGGATTGTTGTTGCGTTTTTATTACTGCCTTCGTTGATGACAATCTGTCCCAATAACGAGGCAGACGCATGCAAGAGTAGTATAAGTGAAGAGAGAAAGATTTTCATGCTTCTAGTGGTGACCTGTGTGTTGATATAACTCAGGTGTAACAAATATAAGCCCCCACGGTCAATACGATAGGAATGGCAAATGGTCGTGCTTATTTTTGCGCCCGCTTTGGCCCCGTAGTTTAATGGATAGAATGGAGGATTCCGGTTCCTCAGATAGGGGTTCGAATCCCTTCGGGGTCACAGATGGGCCGTCGTCAGACGGCCTTTTTTTTCTCCTAACAATTCGGTAATTCCTGATTATTTTGCATCCGATAATCTATTCGCGCATGCCACTTAACTCCGTATTCGGTTGGTTCATTAAAAAGCGCATGCACCAGATCGATCTTTTCATGAAGTATCCGGTCGAGGTGCAGGGAGAGCTTTTCAGAAACCTCATCGATGAGGCTGCTTTGACGCGTTTCGGAGTGGAGCATAAATTTTCCTCCATTAAGACTCAGGAAGATTTTAAGAAGGCTGTTCCAATTCGCAATTATGAATCATTCAAGGATTATGTTGAGCTCTTGCGCGAGGGGCATCAAAATGTGCTTTGGCCATCCAAAGTGAAGTGGTTTGCCAAGAGTAGTGGTACGACTGATGCTCGCAGCAAGTTCATTCCGGTGACCAAGGAAGCCTTGGAGGAATGTCATTACAAGGGTGGTAAGGATTTGCTTGCACTCTATTACAGCCAAAAACCGGATGCCAAAGTTTATAGCGGAAAGCATTTGGTACTGGGTGGGTCGTCGAAGATTAATCCATTCAATGAAGAGGGCTACACAGGCGATTTGTCGGCGATTATCATTCGCAACTTGCCGGTGTGGGCGGAGATCATGCGCACACCTTCACGTGACATTGCCTTGATGGATAATTGGGAGGAGAAAATCGAAATGATTGCACGCACCACCATGGATGAAGATATCTACATGATGGCCGGAGTGCCTTCATGGACCATGGTATTGCTCAAGCGGATATTGGAATTGAAGGGAGCTGAAAGCATCAAAGAAGTTTGGCCGAACCTCGAGTTGTTCTGGCATGGCGGGGTAAGCTTCAAGCCTTATCGCGATCAGTTCAGCAAACTGATTCCATCGCTATCGATGAATTATGTAGAGACCTACAATGCCTCTGAAGGGTTCTTTGGAATTCAGGATCGGTTGAATGCCGATGACATGCTCTTGATGCTTGATTATGGCATATTCTACGAGTTCATGCCAATGAGTGAATACGGCAAGGACCATCCGAAAACAGTGAGTATACAGGAGGTGGAAATTGGACAGAATTATGCAATTGTGATTAGCACAAACGGGGGCTTGTGGCGCTACCTCGTTGGCGATACGGTGCGATTCACTTCCAAGTTTCCGTTTAGGATTCAGGTGAGCGGTCGCACCAAACATTACATCAATGCATTTGGTGAGGAGCTCATCGTCGACAATGCCGATGAAGCGATACGATTGGCTTGCATTGCCACTGAGTCGTCGGTTACAGATTACACGGCTGCTCCGGTTTACATGACCGATCGTTCGTGTGGCGCCCATCAATGGCTGATTGAGTTCGACCGTGAACCCAGTGATTTGAATCACTTCATCGATGTGCTCGATACGACGTTAAAGTCATTGAATACCGATTACGAGGCCAAGCGCGCTTTTGATTTTATCCTGAGAAAGCCTGAAGTTCAGGTGATGCCCAAGGGCAGTTTCTATGCCTGGTTGCGCGCAAAGAACAAACTTGGTGGACAGCATAAAGTTCCGCGTTTGTGCAACGAGCGACAGTATGTCGAGGAGTTGTTGCAAGGTGCACATCAATCATCGGCTGAGCCGTCTATGTCACTATGAAGCGTTTCTTCTTTTTAATCGTATTGCTGGCGGCACTGCACACTCATGCCCAGCAGAGCTTTTCATTGATTCGTCAGGAGCCTTGTGGTTGCACCCATGTCTCGGCCGACGAGTTGGGTAATCTTTACTTTCAAGGCCCGCGGTTTATCGAGCGAAGAAATGCCGTTGGTGGGGGAGCGTTTCGAAATTCCGAGCTTCAGTGGGGCGAATATGAGTCGATTGATTTGACGGATCCCTTGCGACCGTTCATTCATTTTCCGGCAACGGGTAAGCTTGTTTTCTGGGACAACACCCTGAGCATGCAGGGCAGCCCGGTGGATTTGTTTGAGCAGGGATTTGATCAGATTGAGCTCGCATGCGGCTCACGCGGTGATGCATTTTGGTTGTGGGATTCGCGCCAATCAGAGCTTCTCCGGGTTGATCGCACTTTCCAACGCCTTTCCTCTTCCGGCAATTTGAGTGTGCTGCTTGGCTTTGCGGTGTTGCCTGTTCAACTCATTGAACGTGGATCAAGCCTTTATGTGCGCACTTCGGATCACCGTGTGTTGATCTTTGACATTTACGGTGCGTTTAAGAAGCAATTGCAACCCGGCGAAATTCGGGATATGCAAGTGGTGCATGATCGCCTCTATTTAATCACGGAAAAGGAAATTCACATGATCAACACGGTAACGTCTGAATCAGCGCAACTGCCTCTGCCACTTTCGGATGCGCGTTTTTACGCATCCAAAGG
>CANHYZ010000099.1 GCA_947464885.1 Flavobacteriales bacterium | reverse complement strand
GATCCGGGCCATAGCTGCCCGGTAACTACAGATGCCGGCGAAATGTCGAGCACTCCGATTGTTTTGTGTTCGACAACAACGCCCGGACAAGCAACCGCTACTCAACCTGCAACGGATCAGTACAACCTCGACGGCAATGATGCCGTGATGTTTGTGCTGCACACCGACCCGAATGATATTCTAGGCAGTGAAATTGCGCGCTCTTGCGGCAATGCTGTTTTTGGTGATGCAGGCAATCCGCTCAGCTTCGGTGCTGCTTCCGGTCCGAATACCGTTGTGAGTGGAACAACCTATTACATCTCATGCGTAGCCGGTAACAGCAATGGTGCTAGCTGCGTCAACGAAACGCACCCCAATACACGCTTCTCCGCGTCTAGTCAAGAAATTACCTGGTATGAAGCCGGCACCGCGGCACTATCAGCTCCCGGAGTCACCGATGCTTGCTCCGGCCAAACCGTGACCCTGGAGGTAGACTTCACCGGCGATGCACCGTGGACGTTTGTCTACAGCATCAATGGCACGAACCAACCGGCAGTAACCGTGAATCTGGCGAATCCATACGCCCTGAGCATTGGACAGAGCGGTACCTACACATTAGTGTCGCTCACCAATTCTGCCAACAACTGCCCCGGAACGGTATCCGGAACTGAAACCGTTACTATCCATCCTGCACCGGCAGTTACCATGAGTGCCGATGCTACAATTTGTGGTGGAACTCAACACTGCTTTGACCTCGACTTTACTGCAGGAACAGAGCCATTTACACTTGTTGTCAATGTTCCCGGCGTTACAGCCAATGAGACCGTTAATGGCTTGTTGACCGCTGATCAATACTGTAATAATGCTGAAGGGTTGTATCAGATTCTTCAGATAACCGACAACTTCGGCTGCACCTCAACCCCAACTGCTCAAGCATCCATTGATGTTTATCCCACCGCCAATGCCGCCTGGGTTGTTGCTACCGAAAGCTACTGCCCGAATGAACCTGTAATCACGGCTGAATTCCTCACTTCAGGTGATGGGCCGTTTGTTATCGACTTGCAAGGTCCCGACCCTACCAATCCACCGGTAATCACCAATAACGAAATCACCATCGCTGAAGCAGGTGATTACACCTTGGTAAGCATTGAAGACGTTCACGGCTGCGTTGTTGCGCTGAACGACGTCTTCCAAGCCGTTGAACTTAACGTACCTGTCGCTGATGCAGGTTTAGATATTGCCCAGTGTGCCGGCTTACCACTGACTATCGGAACTCCGGCAGAGCTAGGAATAACCTACAGCTGGTCGGGAACACAATCCCTTCCTGCCGGCCAGAACATCGTGGCTCAACCGAATCTGACCATCAACAACATCGTCAATAGTCCTTACACCTACACACTGACCGTTACCAACGGCGAATGCGAAGACACCGACGAAGTGGTGGTAACCATTCACCCTGTACCCTTTGTGAATATCAGCAGCAGCGATAACCTGCTGTGTTTCGAGGCGCCCAACAATGTTGCAACGATTACTGCTGTTGGACAACCTGCATATACCTATGCCTGGAATCCTTCACCATCCATTCTGAGCGCACTCGACGCTGACATCATTGATGTGGATCCCGATGCCGACGAAATATTCACGCTTACCACCTCGGAAGACTTCGGAACAGTAGTGTGTTCGACAGTAAATGACGTTCCCGTCTTCGTAGCTCCTGAATTAGAGATTATCAATCTGATTTATCCGGATCAAATGTGTGCGGGAGAATGCATTGATGCCGGTGATGTTGAATTCGATCCAATTGGGGCTTCCGGCACAATCACAACCACAATTGACGGTAATGATCTTTCCGTCCCCATCTGCTTCGACGATCCGGAACAACATGAACTTTTGATAGTAGATGGGGAGGGCTGCGAAGCCACTGCTGATTTCACCATTACCGTTCGAGACGCAGAGGTGGTAATGATCAATACCGATCAAGTTTACCCGTTCTGTTATGCCGATAACGATGGTTCAGTTTTGGGCTACAATCCCGAAGCAACGCTCTACATCCTCAGCCAAAACGGATTCAATATCGACGTGCTCACTCAGTCGCCTTTTCTGTTTGAAAACCTCGCCATTGGTACATATGATGTCACCATGAACGTTCAGTTATCGAACGGACAGGTTTGTAGCAAAGACACCACTTTCTCCATTGAGGCTGACTCTCCTGAAATCTTCCTGGACGTTGATCCGCCGGCACAGTTGGGATGCTTCAACGAGGAAATAACCTTCACTGCTCAACCTTCGGGCGGTGTAGGGAATTTTACCACTAACTGGTTTGGATGCGCTGAAATCACTCCTTGTCCACTCACCACCGGATCAAACATCAACATCGCACTCACGCAAGATACCGTTGTCTATCTCTACAGCACTGACGCTATCGGTTGTTCTTCCGACACGATTTCAGCTGTCGGTAGTTTATCCTCTCCGCCTTCGTTGCTCGTTCAAAATGGTATTGATACCCTTGCCACCTGTCAATACGACTGTGAAGAACTCACGGCTTATGCCACCGGTGGCACAGGCGACCTCTCTGTTGAGTGGTATGTGTTGGGCAGCGGCGCACCATTCATCGTTGCCGATACTGTAGAACGTTGCTTTGTGGTCAATCAAATCGAGGCGTTCGAAATCCGCATGCTCGACGGCGGATGCGCCACTAGCTTATTGGTCGACACCCTCTGGGTCAACGTTCATGACACCCCTGAACCTATCATGGATGCCGATGAACCGGGTAATTGTTACCCCGACACCATTCGCTTCAGCTATTCGTTGCTAGACACCACCTACAACGATGTAACCTCGTGTGTGTGGAACTTAGGAAATGGTGCATTCGTGGAATATTGCGGCGATACGAACGTAGTCTACACTGCTGCTGGCGAATACTTCCCGACTTTTACCATGACCTCTGAATTTGGTTGTGAAGCTACCGACACGTTGAATAGCCCAATCATCATTCGTGGATATCCTGAAGTTGATTTCACCTGGTCGCCACAACCTGTAGATGTGCTCAATAGAGAAGTCCGATTCCAAAATCTGACTGACGGTGCGGACAGCATCTATTGGGATTTTTACAGCGCAGGCGAAAGCTCAAATCCAAATCCCTTCTGGACATTCCCCGATATTGAAACGACAACACCCTATACAGTGTGCCTAACAGCAGGAAACGAATACGGCTGCCTCGACACCTTGTGCCAAGAGATTTATGTAGAAAATGTGCTTCAGGTATTTATCCCCAACACTTTCTCTCCTGATGGCGATGGCTTAAACGACGTTTTCCTGCCCGTTGTGAACGGTGAGTTAGATGGTTCTTATCGCTTCTGGGTATACAATCGCTGGGGCGATACCGTATTCTATACGGAGGAAGTCGGCAAGGCGTGGACTGGAGGATACGATGGCAATACCTACTATATACCGGATGGTTACTACCTCTGGAAAGTACAGGTTGAATCACTCGAAACAGGCAAGCTCGAAACTTACTCCGGGAATGTGTTTATCGTTCGATAAGCTTCCTCTGCCGTTATTTTTTTCTCCGGCGGGCAACTTTTAACCTCGGAAATGCATCACCTCTTTCGCCGTGCCCTATGACCGACCAAGAATTAGCGATCAGATGCATGAAGGGGGACCGCTCAGCACAACAGGCTTTGTGGAAATCCTACTCGGGTAAAATGTATTCGGTTTGCAGACGCTACTTCGACCGCGAGGAAGATGCTCAAGACGCCCTGCAAGAGAGCTTTATCAAGGTGTTTGGTCATTTGGATCAGTGGCGACAACAGGGGCCATTGGGTGCCTGGATTCGGAGAATCGTGGTGAATACGTCGCTCAACCTCGTTAAGAGCCGAGCAAATCAAGCTACTTGGTTGGCCATTGAGGGCAAGCAAGACTTGAAACACCCCGATGCCGACGCCGTCGCCCGGCTGGGAGAAGAGGACCTCATAAAACTAATACAAGCGATGCCAACGGGTTATAGAACCGTATTCAACCTGTTTGCCATCGAAGGCTACTCTCACAAGGAAATTGCAGATGCCTTGGGTGTGACGGAAAACACATCCAAAACACAATATTTAAAGGCCAAAAACTGGTTAAAAAACAAGTTGGAACACAACACCACACACCACCTTGAAAAACACGGATGATACACTGCGCGAACAACTGCGCAACAAACTTGACGCGTACGAAAGCCCGGTGCCCGATGCGCTGTGGCAAAACGTCGCTTCGCAATTGCCGCAAGCAAATTCCGGTGCCGGTAAGTTCAGCTTGGCCAAGGTGGCGGCCATTGTGGTCTCGGGAGCTATCCTGACCTCGACCGCTCTTCTACTGCGCGAAGAGAAAGCGCAGGTGGCCGAACAACAACCAGCGGCTCCAATCGAGACCACCACGAGTGAAGTATCATCACTACCGATAATCGAAAATCAACAGGTCAACGATTCGCTTTCGAATACACCAACACAGCAGACCGTTACAATCAAGACCGATGGTAAATCACCTATTCAATTGACGGCCGGCAATCCTCCGACCGACGCTGTTGTTTCGACGGGTTCACCAACAACACAGCCTGCAGCGGTCGTGCACGATGTGGCACCGATCAACAGCGAAGCGCAGCCTGTTTCTGCAGCGATTCCTTCCGAATCACCAACCAAAGCTGATGCACGATTCAGCGTGATTGAAACAGATCAATCAGGGCTTACCTTTTTCTTCATCCCGCAGCATACAAGCGCAACGAGCTACTCCTGGGCCTTTGGGGATGGTGAAACATCCACCGAACTTAGTCCTTCGCACCATTATGATGAACCGGGCGAGTACACGGTTGAGTTAACGCTCGAAGGCGTATCCCAGGTCTTCCGTCAAACAATCACCGCAATTCCGAACGCACTCTTGGAGGTACCCACCATTTTCACCCCGAATGCCGACGGTAAAAACGACACCTTCGATGTATTGTCGCTATCTCGCCATGTGACGATAGACGCTATTCGCATCTTCAATGCCGCCGGAACGCTTGTCTACAGCGGTATGGGTGACAGCGCATGGGGTGGCGATGACATGCAGGGAAATCCGCTACCCGACGGAAACTACATCTATAAAATCAACGCAAAAGACCTTCGACAACAACCCGTTGAAAAGAGCGGGACAGTATACCTGCGACGATAAACAACGAAGTATATTTGCGCGAAGCAGTTTTTGAAACCAAAACAGCAATCAGCCCTTAACGATATCACACGCATGAAGAAGAATTTCCTTGTAGCTGTCATCATTTGCCTGTTCACTCACCTGGCTTCGGCCCAGGAGCACTACTACCAGGCACCGCTCAACGCACGCTACTCACCGAAAATGACTGAAGAGGAACTGTTCAGTAAACCGTTCTTGCAAAAAATGTCGAAGCAGGATTGGGTGCGATTCCAGAAAGATCCACGCTTTGACGCCAACCGCGTTGCTGACCTAAAAACACAGTGGAAGGCAGAATATCAGGCTTCCCGCAAACAATTGCGCACAAGCCAAACCGCCGGAGAATCCAACTGCAACTGGATTGAGCCAACAAGCGATTACGAGAACCCCAACACCATTCAATGGCCTGGAAGCCCGGGCAACAGTACCGACAATTACAGTGCGCCTATCAACCTGGGATGGAACTTCAACTTCTTCGGGTCGAATTACAATCAGATCGTCATTACCACCAAAGGAACCATCGTGCTGGGTAACCAGGGATACATCGACTTTACACCATCCGCATTCCCGGATCCACTGGGCACAGAGACCAACCAGCAATACAACCACCTCGCCGGATTCTGGACGGATTTCGACTTCGCTGCAAGCGGAGATCTCTACTACCTGCTCACTCCACAAGCACTCTACATCAATTACGTGGACGTAGGCTACTGGCCTAACTTCGGTGATAAGACCAATTCGTTTCAGATGATCATCACGCCCGATGGCAGCGATGTAATTGGTGGTGGCAACAACGTGCAGTTCGTTTACCTCGACATGCAGTTCGTCAACAGCCAAATCAGCGGTGCAACAGGCGGATGTCAGGCCAACAACAACTTCGCAATCGTCGGTGCAGACCGCTCCAGCGGAACTCAGCATTATGCATTCGGTCGCTTCAACTTGTGTAATTCTACAGCGTGGGACGGACCCTACGGCGTTCAACCCAATAACCAAGATGGCGTTGACTGGCTCGACGGTCGCGTGATTGAATTCAACACCTCCGTTGCCAACTTCGTTCCTAACCAACCTCCAGTGGTTATTGGTGAAGCGTGCGACACCATTACCATGTGCGTTGGGGAAGAATTCAATTTCAACCTCGCATTCACAAGCCCTGAATCCAATCAGTCAACCAGCATCACCTGGACGCAAAGCAGCACCGGATTCAGCGCAACTTCAACTTCCGGCAATGCGGCAGTGCTCAACAACGCATCGTTTGTGGGAAGTCTCGATAACATCGGAACAAACACCGTGACCATTACCGCAACGGATAACGGTATTCCCGCAGCCACGACATCGGTAACCTACACGTTTTTGGTAGAAGACATCGTTCCACCTCCTATCGAAATCAGTGGTGTTTTAAATATCTGCGCTGGTCAAGTCACCGAGCTCACCGCTTCGGGTGGTTTCGACTCCTATCAATGGAGCAACGGTGACACCGGAATTATGGCTGAAATTTCGCAACCGGGAGAAGTTACCGTCGTCGGTTACTATGGATTCTGCTCCGCAGTTGCAACCGTTGACATTGATGTAACTCCTTACTTCATTCCTCAGTTGGAAGGCGGCAACGAGCCTATACAAATCTGTCCGGGCATTGACACCGTCATTTGTGTGCTGGGCGATTACGCGAGCTACGAATGGCAGGTTTATCCCGGTCTGGATGGGGAGTTCGTAACCGGTGCGCCACTGGATGAAGCATGTACTCAAGTAACCGGAAACATCAACGGTAACTACCAGATTCTGGTAACCGACTCTGCCGGCTGTCAGGGTTTCAACATCAAAGTCGTGAACACGTCCCCGGCCACTCCTTGTCTCACCAATGACGATAATAACGGCGTTCGCTGCGATGGCTTTGATGCGCTTGACTTCTGCGGATATTCTGTTCCACCCGAAGACAACCTGATCATTTACGCCCTCAGCACCAATCAAAACGGATGGCAGGGATCCTTCATCAACATCTACGTTT
>CANHYZ010000098.1 GCA_947464885.1 Flavobacteriales bacterium | reverse complement strand
GTTTCGTATAATTCGGCGTTGAAGTCGCCTTCGGGAACGTTGGCATCATTGATTCCAATGCCGAAAATGGCAAGGTCGGGATGCAGTGTTTGAAGTTGATCGGCGAAACGTTCGCATTTCAAATAGCTCCGTGTGCTGGCACCGTTTACTCCAATGGCATTGTAGGTGATGCCTTGACCGGAATTGCTCAGGTAGACGCCTTGCAGGGTGAAGAAACCGGGCAAAGAGTCCGTTACGTGATATCCAAAATTCAGCGTATTGACCGAAGGTGTAAAGGAGTACTCGGTATAACCACAGAGTGTATCGGCAAAGACATGCAATAACCTAACGGTGGTGTCGAGATCAAGCATAATGTTTTTGCTGCCGGCGTGATAGATACGCACGCGGTCAAACGTATGCAGCGAGCCGTTGGTTGCCGACGAACGAATACTTACGCTGGCTTTATTGTCGTTGCAGGTAGCGTTGATTCCCGACATTCCCCATTCGCAGTCTGAACCGTTAACACTGTTGCGGCACCCCGTCCAGGAGCCTGTCCAGGAGCATTGAATGGTTTTTGGGCTGTTGGTTTTCGCCATTTCGTAGGGGAACACAAATCCGCGTTCGCCGGAAGCGTCAAAAACCATCGAGGCGAAATTCTCACGGAGTCGATCGGTCAGAAATCCGCCCTGTACGTGCGAACCTCCGATGTGGACGATGGATATTTTTCCGTCACCTTCAAAGGCGAGTTGTTCGAAGCGGTCGAACAATTTGTGCCAGCGCTCTTCGGGGTTTTCAATGTGCAGGGTGTTCTTTTCGTACTGAATAAAGTCATATGCACCATTTACTTCAATAGCAGACAATCGGGCAGAGGGTATTGATACCAAAGGCCGATAGAGCATCCATGCACTGCTGATGAACAGTGCGGCAATTGAAGCGATGATGTAGTTTCTGTAGCGCATTGAATTTTTCATTCCAATGTATACGGCGTATACCCTGAAAAGTTGTGTGCTTTAGAAGTTCGGTTTCAACAGGTATTCTGAGTAGAAGCGATCGATTTCGTCAACGGCCTCTTGCGCTGTGTCAACTAAACTGAAAAGGAACATATCGTCGGGAGAAATGTTTTTCGCGCTATCCAGCAATGTGGCTTTAATCCATTCCACCAGTCCTCCCCAGAACTCTTTGCCCACGAGGATGATCGGGAAGCGACCGATTTTATCGGTTTGAATAAGTGTTATCGCTTCGAAGAACTCATCAAGGGTGCCGAATCCGCCGGGCATAACAATAAATCCTTGGCTGTATTTCACAAACATCACTTTGCGAACGAAGAAGTAGTCGAAATTGATGCTTTTGTCGTGATCGACGAATTCATTGCCGTGTTGCTCGAAGGGCAGCACAATGTTGAGGCCAACAGAAGTGCCATCGCCTTCCTTAGCGCCTTTGTTGGCGGCTTCCATGATGCCGGGGCCTCCACCGGTAATAACTCCGTACCCTTTTTGGGTGAGTTTGAAGGCGATGTCGCGGGCGCATTGGTAGTGTGGATTGTCGGGCTTGGTTCGCGCTGATCCAAAGATGGATACGCAAGGGCCTATCTGACCCATGCGGTCATAGCCTTCAACGAATTCACCCATAATTTTAAAGATAGACCATGAGTCGTTGGAGCGTATTTCATTCCAACTGCGTTGTTTGAATTTCCCGGCTATTCTGCTGTCTTTTTCCATAGTTCGTGTATTGTAGCAAGGGCTGTCAACGGCGACAGCCAACGTGCAAAATACGACGATGGAGCAAATGACCGTGCAATCAAACCACGATCAATCAACAGATTTATCAAACGACAGGAAGAACGTTCCAAAGGGCACAAGTGACAGCAGAAATGCGAAAGCGGCTTGTTTGATGGAAATCGCTCGATTGATCAGTGCGTAAGTGAGTACAACCATGAACAGCACAAACAGGAATCCATGTGCACTTCCAACCATGCGCACATATTCCGATTTTCCCCAGATGTATTTCAAGGGCATGGCTGCGCCGAGTAAAACGAGGTAAGAGATACCTTCCCAGAAACCGATGCGATGCGTCCATCGGCGAATGGTGATGTGTTGGGAATTGGTCATGATTTCTTCTTGTAGGTCTGTTTAAATGTTTTTCCTTTTTTGCCGGGTTTGGATTTTGAAGTCTTATCGGCTGCTTTCGGGCTTTTCTTTTTTTCGGTCGGCTTGAATTTCTTTTCGTGAAACGCTCCTTGAAAGTCCGGGTTTTCCAGGCGCTTTTGGCGGTCGATTTCACGCATCTGCTCCTGGAACTCAGGCTTCGGTGTTTCGTAGATTTCAACTCCTGCCGGAAGTTCTTTACGCAAGATGGTTTGACGGATCAGTTTCTGAATTTTACGCACGTGATAAGCTTCCGATTGGTCCATGAAGCTTATGGCTACACCGGTTTTGAATGCACGTCCGGTGCGGCCTATGCGGTGCACATAATCTTCGTAATGTGTTGGAATGTTGAAGTTGATGACATGGCTAACCTCGAAGACATCAATCCCTCTTGCGCTCACATCTGTGCTGATCAGCAGTCGCACTTCGCCGCTCTTGAAGTCATCAATGGCATTCATGCGGGCGTTTTGTGCCTTGTTGGAATGCAGCATGCGCATCTCGCCAATAGGTTTGCGCTCGAAGTATTTAAAAATGTTTGACGCCTCTTCTTTGGTCCGAACAAAAACCATCACGCGGCTTAGGACTTCGTCTTTCAGCAGAGCCTCGAGCAGCGATAACTTGGAGCGAAAGTTTGGAGCCTCATAGAGCAGCTGTTCCACCGTGGATGCCGGTGTTGCTTGTGGTGTAACTTCCAATCGAGTCGGGAAAAGCAGAAAGTTGTCGGCCAGGCGTTCTACTTTTTCGGGGAATGTGGCAGAGAAAAGAAGTTGCTGTTTTTTTTGCGGTATTTTTTCTTGCACATCACGAAGCTGCGGCCAGAAGCCCATGTCCATCATGCGGTCGCATTCATCGAGCACCATGTGTTTGATTTTTCTGACATCTATTTCGCCTTTGGCGTAGAGTTCCAGAAACCTTCCGGGCGTGGCCACGATGATGTCGACACCGGCTTGCAATCGTTCAATTTGCGCTTTGGGTCCGATACCTCCGAAAAGCGCTACACGGCGCAGGTCGGTGTATTTGGTGAGTTCTTCCAGTGAGCGATCAACTTGCACGACGAGTTCTTTGGTGGGCACCAGAATGAGCAACCTTGGTGCGCTGCCTTGCGCGAACTTCAGTGTCTGAAGCAAGGGGAGTGAATAGGCCGCCGTTTTGCCGGTTCCGGTTTGTGCAATGCCGATGACATCTTGGCCTGCCATGATGCACGGTATGGCCTTGATTTGAATTTCGGTGGGTGCGGTGTAGCCGGCGTCCTCAATAGCATTGAGGAATTGTCGGGTCAGTTTGAGCGCTTCGAACGCGTTTGATGCCATTATACTTCGTCCTCCGTAATCCATTTGTAAATATCCGGTGCCACATAATGCTGCATGCGATACAGGAGTTGTTCAGCCTGGTCGTCGACAAGGATGAGGTTGCGGACGGTTTCCGATAAAAAACCTTCAGCGCACATGTGGTCTACTAAAGCAATGAGGTGATTGAAGTAGCCGTTTACATTCAATAGTCCAATGGGATAGTCGTGCATGCCCAGCTGCGCCCAGGTGAGAATTTCAAAAAGTTCATCGAGCGTTCCATAACCACCGGGCAATGCCATTATGCCGTTGCTCAATTGGTGCATGAGCATTTTGCGCTCGTGCATGGAGTTCACCACATGGAGTTGTGTGACACCGTAGTGGGTCACCTCTTTGGTGCGCAGGAATTTCGGAATGACGCCAATGACTTCACCACCGTTGTCGAGAGCGCCGTCGGCAACGACTCCCATGATGCCAATCTTACCACCTCCGAATACGACGCGAATCTTTTTTTCCGCCAAGAGTTTTCCGGTTTCATAGCCGGTTTGCCGATAGATCGGATTGTTGCCTTCGCTTGCTCCGCAAAAGACCGTGATGCTGTTCATGTGCGCAAGATACACACAGAAGAGCGGGCCTACTGCACAAGGATGCGCAGGATCTCGCCGTCCGTCGTTTGCAGCAGGTACATGCCGGGGGCATAGTGTTGAACGTCGAGCAGTACCGCGTGATTCAGTGTGTTGAGAACGGTGCCGGTGCAGGTCATCACTTTGCCGGAGATTGGGCGATTGAAGGCAATGCTTTCGCGGGCAGGATTCGGGTAAGCAAGGAGATTGCTAGTTTCAAGGACAGCAACCTCGACGGTGCCTTGGTTATTGGAGGCGTCTGGAGTGGAGGTCACAAACAGTACCCAGTCTGCAGCGCCATCGGTGATTCTTCCCAGGGACGTATCCGGAGCGATGTAACTCCATTGGATCTCGTCGGCCAGCGTATAACCGTCGGGGCTGGCCATGCAGAGGTATTCTCCGTTGTTGGATAATCGGAAGTCGGCATGGCGGACACCTTGTTGTGGATCACCGTCGGCCCAGAAGAGGAGCCATCCCAGGGGTGGGACGGTAACGCTGTCAGGAAAGGAGGAGGGCACGACCCATCGGTTGCGCACCTCCGGATCATCGCTGAAGTAGTAGCCACTGAGATCAACCGGGAAGGTATTGGGATTGTAGATTTCAAACCAGTCTTCGAGTTCGCTGAAATTATCGAGAATACCATTTTGATTGGCGGATAGGAGTTCGTTGATGACGACGTTTTCCGGTTGGATGACTATGAGCTGATTGGTCACTGTGGGCGTGGGGGAGTTGAATTCAACACTTGCTGCGGAACCGTCGCTTGCCCTTCCCCAACTGTGGTCGGCGGAGATGGTAGGGTAGGTGTAGGAGTCGATGACGGCAGCGCCATCGGGACTGATGAGTTCGATAGTAGCGCCTGTTGCCGGCAGGTTGAGAGGGCTGTGGTTGACATCGTCGTTGATGTCGTTGTCACACCAGATGAGCAGGAATCCACCGGGAGGAATGACCGTGCGCGCAGGGCGTGCGCCGGGAACTGTCCATTGGGTTCCGTTGATGTTCAATGCGTAGTTGGCAAGATTGACCTGATGGTCATTGGGGTTGAAGATTTCGAACCACGGGTCGAATTCTCCCTCGAGGTCGTTGTACGTTGTGTTGTTGATGGTCTGCACCTCGTTGATGAATAGCAAATCATTGGCTTGCAACTCGAAGTTGTTGTCTTCAAACGTGACGTTGTTGAAGTATTGCCAATCAGGGCAGCCGTCGCAGGAGCGCCCCCAGCTAACGTCTGGCGCCATTTCAGGATACGATATGCTGTCGATAATGGTGATGCCGTCAGGCGCGGTCAGCAGAAAGGTTTCTCCTTCGCTGCTTAGCACGAATCCGGCGTTGTGCGCAGCCCCTTGTGAGTTGGTATTGTTGAAGTCGTCGTCAATCCAAAGTGCGATGAAGTTGTTGGGTAGAACTGTCGTAACACCGGCGTCAATTGCGGGAATTTGCCATTTGGTGAGGGTGTCAGGGTCGTCGCTGATGTAATACCCGGCTAAATTGGTGATGGGGCTTCCCGGTGGATTGTAAATCTCAACCCAGTCATCATATTCAAAGAAGTCATCCATCACCGTTGTTTGGTTGTTGGTGAGGATTTCGTTGATGCGCAGGTTTAGGTTTTGCGCTTGCAGGGCGAGGCAGGAAAGAATCAGGGGTATGCTGAAGAGTGTTTTCATAAGTGGCGTGGTAAAGTTAAGGGATTGTTGCTTTTGGATGATTGATATGCGAGCGAAGCTCGAATGATAGGGATCCGAGCTTCGATGGATTTAGAGCTATCCGAGCTTCATTGGATTTATGGCTATCCGAGCTTCGCTCGGATGTATTGATGAGTGAAGCCCTTCGGGCTTCGGGGGGCGCAATTGGGAATGGAGGATGGAGGATGGAAGATGGAGGGGGATTTTGGGGGCCTTTGAGCTTTGGGGCGTTGTAAATTGATTACAATGGGCGGCTTTTTATTTGGAGAATGAAAATCATTTGCGGTTTGGCGAAGAGCATTGCGTGTCGTGCCAACCTTGCCCTATCTTTAAGCCATGACTGAACGCGCTATTATGCACATGGACCTCGATACGTTTTTCGTATCGGTGGAGCGTTTGCTTGATAGCCGACTCAATAGCAAACCTGTGTTGATCGGTGGCACCAGCGACCGTGGTGTGGTGGCATCATGCAGCTATGAGGCGAGGCGTTTTGGTATTCACAGTGCGATGCCCATGAAACTAGCCAAACAGTTGTGTCCGGAAGCTATTGTGATACGTGGCAACTCTGCCAACTACATGAAGTATTCCGATATGGTGAGTGCGATTGTGCGCGAGGCCGTTCCGCTGTTTGAGAAGACTTCGGTGGATGAGTTCTACTGTGATCTCTCGGGTATGGATAAGTTTTTCGGTTGTTATCAATATGGCACCGAATTGCGCGAGCGTGTTATACGTGAAACAGGCTTGCCCATTTCGTTTGGTTTGTCTGAAAATAAGACCGTGTCGAAAGTGGCCACCGGCGAGGCGAAGCCCAATAATCAACGACGGATTTTGCTGGGCGATGAAAAGCCTTTTCTGGCGCCACTTTCCATCCAGAAAATTCCCATGGTTGGCGATAAGACCTACCAAACCTTACGCAATATGGGCGTGAGTAAAATCGGCACGGTACAGGAGATGCCGGTGGAATTGATGGAAAACGCCTTTGGGGATAATGGCGTGATGATTTGGCGCAAGGCCAACGGCATCGACCCATCGCCGGTGATTCCTTATCAGGAGCGTAAGTCCATATCGACCGAGCGCACATTCGATCGCGATACCATTGATATCGTCAAGCTGCGTGGTATTCTGTTGGCTATGGCCGAGAATCTAGCCTTCCAGTTACGCCGTGGTGACAAGTTGACCTCCTGCATCACGGTGAAGATTCGCTACTCTGATTTTCAAACACACACCCAGCAGTGCCGCATACCGTTTACTTCGGCCGATCATCTCATCGTGCCGCGTATATTGGAATTGTTCGATAAAATGTACAACCGTCGCATGCTCGTGCGCCTCATTGGCGTGAAGTTTAGTCACCTTGTGGGTGGCGGTTATCAAATCAATTTGTTTGATGATACCGAAGAGCGGATCAATCTGTATCAAGCCATGGACAAGATGCGCGAGAAATATGGCGACCGTGCTGTGGTCAGTGCAGCCGGCATGATGGCCAAGTCCATCGG
>CANHYZ010000097.1 GCA_947464885.1 Flavobacteriales bacterium | reverse complement strand
GCTCCCGAGTTACCGCGCAAGAACGGGTTTTGTGTAATTGGAATACCATCCACAACATAGAGAGGGTCGCCACCGGCGGAGATAGAGCTTATACCGCGGATACGGACCAATGATCCGGAACCCGCCAAGCCGGAGCCCTGTGAAACCTGGATACCGGCGCCACGACCTTGCAGCGCGGCCTCAAAGCTAGGAACAGGCACCTGTGTGAGTTCCTTGCCGTCGATGCGCGTGATTGATCCCGTAACGTCGCGCTTGCGCTGAACGCCATAACCGACCACAACAACTTCCTCGGCCATTTTCATGTCCTCCGGCATTTCCACATCGAGAGCCAATTTCTGTCCCACAGTGAGCGTGACTTCGCGTACTTGATTGAGATACCCAATCAACACGAACTCCAGGGTGTGTTTTCCGGCTGAAAGATTGAGCGTGTAGTTGCCATCGATATCGGTGGCTACGCCATTGCCGCTTTGTTTGTCTTTAACGACAACGCCGGGCAAGGTTTGCTTGGCATTATCATAGACTTTACCGGTCACCGTTTGCGCATAGCTGCAAACGGATAGAAAGGTCAAAGCAAGAAAAGCAAGCGAGAAGTAACATTTGTTCATCGCAGAGATTTGTTTAGGACTTGGTTAATGTTCGGGTCAAACTTAAAACAAAACGGGTAAGTGTATATTCCACACTTACCCGTTTTTTTTATTCACTGAGAATCAGAGGTCTGGTAATGGATTGCTGACCATTGGTCACGCGCACCATGTACATGCCGCGCGCAACACCTGCGGCATTCCAGTCGATGGTTTGGATACCGGCAGACAACGACTGATTGCTGATGGTTTCGATGCACTTCCCGGAAAGATCCAGGATGTCAATCTGCACCTTCTGGTGATGATCATTGCGGAAACCGATGGTTACCTGTTCACCTGCAGGATTGGGATAAACCATGAAGTCTAGTCCGAAAACCTGCATGGCATCTTCCACATTCATAGCGGTGTCTTCCGCAAAGATGGGCTGGTCAAAATAGACGTGGTATTCGCCCGGGGCATAGTTGAAGGAGAAATTCAGATCGCTGACTTCAACGGTGTTGCCCGAAAGGTAGTCATACCAGGTGCCGGTATGCTGGAAGCCCGGAATCATGTTGATTGGGATGACGTTGAAATTGCCGACTACTGTGGCTTTCAAATCAGGGGTATTCAGATGAAGGCGCTTGCCCATGCCTGCAAGGTCGATATCGAAATCGGTGGTCGAGAAAATCGGATTGCTCTTTTTGATTTGATTGAGCGCGCTAACCACTTTGTAAACTCTATAACGCTGCGGAATGTCACGGTAGTCCCAGCGCACGGGCTTTGCGTTGGTGCGGCAGTCCTCATTGATGGTTCCGTCGGCGCAGTAGTTGATGGAGTAGTCGTAGCCCAATTCACCGAATTGCCAGATCATTTTCGGACCGGGAATCGGGATGAGCAGTGCGTGCGCCATTTCCTGACGCTGCAGCGCTGTATTCACATTCTGAATATCGTAGCTGCCGTTGCTGTTGCCGAAGTTGATGTTCTTATACATCATGCGTTCTTCATCGTGGCTTTCTGCATAAGAAACCAAACGTGGCTGACTCCATCCACGCGAGGTGTAAACTCCCCATGATAGATTCGAGTTGGAGCTGTAGCCCATGCTGGCCTGCTCATATTCGGTGGTCATTTTGCCCCAAAGCATCATGCCGATGTTGGCCAGCGCGGTCTCTTCGGAGTTGTCGGCCAAATGCTCCAGAATGACATAAGCACCGGGCTCGTGTGATTGAATGTCATTGTAGTATTCTGTTAGGATATTCACGCGGCTTTGGTCATAGGCGCCCCATGCACCGATATTGCCCAATGTGTAGTTCTGAGTCAACCCTTTGGACAAATCAAGGCGATACCCATCCACGTGGTATTCGTCAATCCAGTAACGCATCATACGCTTGAAGAAATTGCGGGTAAGTGCACTTTCGTGATTGAAGTCGTAGCCTACATTAAAATCGTGACGTGGTGTCTCATTGAACCAAGGGTTTTCCGCGGTAGGTTGACCGTAATCGCCGGCATCCGGATTGAAATACATGCGAACCATCGGGTTTTGACCGAACGCGTGATTGACCACGATGTCCATTAAGACCGCAATGCCTCGCTCGTGACAAGCATTCACGAAAGCCTTGAATGATTCTTTCGAACCGTATGCTTTATCCAATGCGAAGAAGAAAGACGTGTTATAGCCCCAGCTGTCGTTGCCTTCAAACTCATTGATAGGCATCAATTCAATGGCTGTAATTCCCAGTCGATCGAGGTAATCGAGGGTGTCGATGAGCGTCTGGTAATTGCGGGCTTCTGTGAAGTCTCTTACGAGTAATTCATAAACGACCAGGCGCTCCGCAGGCGGACGCACGTAGCTGTCGTCGTTCCAATCAAACGCCGCCTGATTGATGCGGAAAGTAGATGCAATCTGCGAGGTGCTGCAGCGCGGATAGGTTGGAATATTCGGAAACGTGCTCGCCGGAATCCATTGATCATTCCATGGATCGAGTACCATCTCGGTGTAAGGATCGGCGACACGCATGTCTTCAAGATCGATGCTGTACTGGAATGCATAGGTTGTGTTCGGGTCCAGGCCGGTGATGTCGAGCCAGTATTTGCTGCCGTCCGGAGTGCGGTTCATCAAATAAGCCGCATTGAATTGCCAGTTGTTGAAATCACCCAACACGTATACAAAATCTTTGTTGGGTGCGTGCAATTGTAAACGCACTGTAGTGTTGTCGATGATGTTAATGCCGTCTTGCGTGCCAACAGGTGCGGCCAGCGAAGCAGGTTGTGGATTGATGTTGATGAGAATGGTTTCGCTGGCCGAGTTAGTGCCGTCATCAGCAGTAAGCACAATATCGTAACCGCCATTGGTCGCTTCATTGAACGTGTAATCCAGGACTGTCGCGTTTTCCGCAGTGGCGACGACTTCACCGTTAATTGTCAGTGTAAGGGTTGCCGGGGAAGAAGAGGCACAATGCAGCGGAATGTTCTCATTCACATTCGCATTGATAACCTGCTCGAATGGCTGAAGAATGCCGGCGTGGAAACCGGGTTCATACAAATCAAGGTAAATGTCGGAGCCACTCGCATTGCGCCCAACGAGCGAACCGTTAGCATTGCGAAACACGAACATGAGTCGCGCAACATCGGTTCCCGATGGCATCTCATCATAGAACGTTGAGGGGTTGATTGTGATCGTGTGAATATTGTTTCCTTGAGGGGAAAGCAGCAATGAACTATTGGCTGTTCCCCAAACGTTGTCCGGTCCTTTCACATACTGCCAGTTGTTGATGCAGTTGTCGACGTCTGCTTGCACGACAATTCCCGTATGGGCATACAACGGGATGGCGTTTGCCAACTCACCGTTGCCACTTGCGGCGTTATAGGTGATGGTAATGTCGTCCGTTTGTGTCGGAAAAGGAGGATCCGTTGTCAGAATTTGTGCGGCACCACGAATGGTTAATGCCAGCAGCAAGCATGAGGATAGAATTGTCTTCATAGTAATCGTTTCGATAATGCTCCAAATATATACAAAGTGTATCACGTACACTTAGTCTGTTTTTTGGACAAACTAAAATTAAGCAAAAGATGCTGTAACAGGATGTTAAAACGTGTATGCCTTGGGAGCATCTGGCGAATGCCAATGCTAAGGTGTGTAAGCACTAACTCGGTTATACCGTAAAAAAAATCTGCGTCCTCAGCTTCTGTCCGGTTTAATAAAAACCACAACAAACGCTGAAAACGCAGACTTCTAAGTGTCAATCAGAACAGCTTACTGCTGCTGAAACTGCTTGGCAAAGCGCTTACGGTCGTTCTCGTTGAGATACACCTTACGCAAACGAATGCTCTTGGGTGTTACTTCAACATACTCGTCGGCGCCGATATATTCCAGTGCTTCTTCCAGGCTAAAACGAATCGGCGGAGCCATCACGTTTTTCGCGTCTGTACCCGAAGCACGCATGTTGGTCAGCTGCTTGGTCTTGGTCACGTTTACTACGAGGTCGTTGTCGCGTGAGTGTTCACCAATAACCTGTCCTTCGTAAACCTCATCCATGGCATCCACGAAAAACTTTCCGCGATCCTGGAGGTTGGAAATACTGTAGGCTACTGCATTACCGGTTTCCATGCAGATGAGTGATCCGTTCAAACGACCAGGAATTTCACCTTTCATCGGCTGGTACTCTTTAAAGCGGTGTGACATGATGGCTTCACCTTGAGTGGCTGTAAGCATGTAGCTGCGAAGTCCGATGATACCGCGTGAAGGAATTTCGAATTCGAGAACGGTGCGATCGCCCTTCGGCTCGAGGTTCTTCATTTCGCCTTTACGCTTGGTTACCGCTTCGATAGCCGTACCGGTCATATCAGTCGGCAAGTCGATCGTCAACTCTTCAATCGGCTCGTGTTTTTGACCGTCGATTTCCTTTATAAGAACGCGAGGCTGACCAATCTGAAGTTCGTAGCCCTCGCGGCGCATGGTTTCAATCAATACCGACAAGTGAAGTACACCGCGGCCGAATACCATGAAACGGTCGGCTTTATCTGTTTCCTGCACGCGCAGTGCGAGGTTCTTTTCCAATTCTTTTTCCAGACGCTCTTTGATGTGACGGCTGGTCACAAACTTTCCTTCTTTACCGAAGAATGGCGAATCGTTGATGGTGAAGAGCATGCTCATCGTTGGCTCGTCAACGGCAATCGTTGGCAACGCTTCCGGATTTTCGAAGTCGGTGAACGTGTCGCCGATTTCAAACTCTTCAATACCGTTAATCGCGCAGATATCGCCCGATACAACACTTTCAACCTTGCGTTTTCCGAGACCTTCGAAAACGTACAATTCTTTGATACGACCTTTAACCAGGCGGCCATCGCGCTTGGCCAAGGAGATGGGCATGCCCGCAGTGAGCTCACCGCGATGCAATTTGCCGATGGCCATGCGGCCGGTGTAGGCTGAATAGTCAAGCGAGGTTACCAACATTTGTGGTGTACCTTCACGCTTGATAGGGCCCGGGATATGTTCCAATACTAAGTCGAGGAGTGGCTCGATCGTATCTGTTTTTACTTTCCAATCCAAACTCATCCATCCGTGCTTGGCAGCGCCATAAGCAGTAGGGAAGTCGAGCTGTTCTTCGGTTGCGCCGAGGTTGAACATCAGGTCGAATACGGATTCATGCACTTCATCAGGAGTACAGTTTTCCTTATCTACTTTATTAATGACAACGATGGGTTTCAAACCCATTTGGATGGCCTTCTGCAGTACAAAACGCGTTTGCGGCATAGGACCTTCGAAGGCATCAACCAGCAACAATACACCTTCAGCCATGTTCAATACGCGCTCTACCTCACCGCCGAAGTCACTGTGGCCCGGCGTGTCGATGATGTTGATCTTGTGACCTTTGTATTGAATAGAAACGTTCTTCGCCAAAATCGTGATGCCGCGCTCGCGCTCGAGGTCGTTGTTGTCGAGGATAAGCTCACCTGTTTGCTCGTTTTCACGGAAGAGCATGGCAGCGTGAAGCATCTTGTCTACCAATGTTGTTTTGCCGTGGTCAACGTGTGCGATGATGGCAATGTTTCTAATTTTTTGCATGTGAGGGTTTTAAAATCGGGTGCAAAAGTACGGCGGGAAGTGGCTTGTTCGACGCGGACAATGATTAGAAGGGCGAAGGGCGAGGGACGAGGGGCGAACTTCGTCCTTCGCCCTTCGTCCTTCGTCCTTCACCCTTCACCCTTCGCCCTTCGCCCCTTAAAAAGGAAATCCAATCCCCAGATTAAACACTGTGCTGTTGCGCAGCTTCAGTCGATCAACCGGGTTGCCGGTGGAGGCCAGATAGGCGAGGTATTCATCTTTGGGTTGCCACAGCCAACGTTCACCGGGCACTTTGGCCGGGTCTTTCAACTGAACGCCGACATCAAGGCGAACCAGAAAAAAGTCGAAGTCGACCCGTAATCCGAACCCACCACCAATGGCGATTTCACTCAAGAAACGATCGCTCTTGAAATCGGCGCCTTGTCGGTTCGAATCTTCATTCAGCAGCCAAATGTTTCCGGCATCGGCAAAGAATGCCCAGTTGAGCATTTGCGTGAATTTGAAGCGGTATTCGACGTTTCCTTCGAGCTTTAACTCTCCGATGTTATTGAACGTTTGAGGCAGTAATGCATCACGGGATGAGCCGGGGCCCAATGTTCGCGCCTGCCACGCTCTCAAGCCATTGGCGCCGCCGCTGAAAAAGCTCTTTTCAAAGGGCAGGGTGATGGCGTTCTTGCGCGGCACGCCGAGGCCGCCATAGGCGCGCATAACAAAGGCGTTGCGGTCGTTCACATTTGAATAGAATCGGAAGTCGGCTTCCCCTCGGAAATACTGCGCAAAGCGAATACCGTAGATCCGATGGCTGTTGAGGGAATCTACCGGTTGGTCGGTGGCATCCATGATGCCATTGAGGAAATTACCGGCGGCGCTTCCACCAAGGCGCAGGTAAAAGTACTGGCGCTGGAACTTTGCTCTTTGGGTGTTGAGCACATAGTTGATGTTGGTAGCCAGAATCAAGTGATCTTGATAACTGTTCTCCAAAAACGCGTCCTGCAGGCGATCGAGAAAACTTTGAAATGCGTCGCTCTTGCGGATTTTGATAATGCTGAATTCCACGGCATCAATCGAAATGCGCGATACCGCATCCGGGTTTTCTATCCATTGGTAGGTATAGCGAAGCTGTGATAATGTGCGCTGGTAGTCGGGACGACGCTGGTAGTTGAACGTCGCGCTCAAGGATGTCTGCGGATCACTGCTTTGGGCTGTGAAGTCGCAGCCAAATGGCCATAGACGTGGAACGCGGTAGGTGATTTCAGGTCCGATTTCGAACGTGTTCAATTGGAAATTACGCTGCAATTGGTCGGTTGCATTTTCATCGTCAGCACTGGCAAACGCCAAAGTTTGCGAGGCCTCTAAACCCGTGATGATATTGAAGTCAAGCGCTTCGGCTCCGCAAAATAGATTGCGGTGTGTATACGTCAGGTTGCTATAAATCCCCATGTTGCTGCTGCGGTTGGTGATGTGGGGATAGAAGAAAAATGTTTGCTTTTTCTCTGGCGTCAGTCGAACGTGCGTATCCAGAATATGAATTTTTTGATTGACCTGATTTTCCCGGGGCAGCAATTGAATGGTGGTCGAGCGAAACACTCCCATTTGTGAATAGCGTTTGTAGGTGCGGTCGATGCGCGAACGCTGATACATGTCGCCCGTGCGATAGCTCTGCACGCAGGAAATCAATTCCTTATCCAAATCAGGCTTGCCGTAACTCAGAATCTTG
>CANHYZ010000096.1 GCA_947464885.1 Flavobacteriales bacterium | reverse complement strand
TACACCGTGCTCATGTTGAGGATTATTTTCTCGACGCTGTTGATAATCATTAAAATCACAATCTCGGCAGCAACAAACTGTCCGATGTTGATTTGACCTTCAATCACCAATACACTACCCGCGATAATCAACGCTGCGGCAAGCAAAAGCTTGAATACAACCAAGGCCTTAAACTGCATAACAAGGATGGAGAAGTGCTTCTTCCTGGCCGTCAGATAACGCGATGTATGTGTATCCACCTGTTCCATGGGAAGCTTACTGTTGCCACTCAGCTTAAACGTCGTAAAGGTTCTGGATAATTCTTCGAGCCAGTGAGCTACAGCAAATTTGTGCTTACTCTCTTCAAGGCTGCTATTCAATCCTTCCTTGCCCGTGAATCGAAAGATGGCAACCAACAGCAAGGCCAGCATAACCCCGAGCATGATAAACAGCGGGTGATAAAACGAAAGCAAAAGCAATCCGAACACAATCTGGATGACTGCGGTTGAAAAATCAAGCAGCAACTTTGAAATGCCTTTCTGGACAGTCATGATTTCAAAAAATCGATTCATGACTTCGGGAAAGTACTTTCCTTTCACGGCGTCAAAAGAGGCGCGCGGCAAACGATAGGCGAAGTCAAACGAGGACTTCACAAAGAGCCTTTGCTCAATCGATTCAGTTATGGCCATTTGACGTAGCTGCAATAACCCATTGAAGAAAATGCCCAACAATACAAAAATCACAAGCACAGCCCATGAGGCTCTCAACTGACCGGCCTGCAACAAATTAATGATGGCCTGAATTCCCAGAGGCAGGGAAAGATTGACCATGCCCTGAAACAGGGAAAAAATATAAACGTCACGGATATCCGATTGCTCGGTGCGGATGAGTCGCCATAGTCTGGTGACCGGACTGGTAGTATTCATAATAAGATCCCTCAGTTTCAGCCGTTTTGCGCATTCAGCAGGCAAAAGCCATGGCAGAAGTTAAATCGTGCAATGTTAAGAAAGCACTTGCAACGCCGTAAAGTTCGTGAAAACTCCTTAAGAAAATTTAATGACTACGCTGTCAATGACATGCGCCGCTTCCTCACACTTGTCTGATGCATTCTCTAGGAACGTAATGACCTCCTTCATCTTCAGCAAATTCATGGCGTCTGTTTCATTACGAAACATCGCAGCAATCGTATCATTCATGATGCGATCGGCCTCGTTTTCAAGCGTATTGATGGTATGAATATGCGTCTTCACTTTGCGCACATTCCTCAAACTTCGCATTTCCTTCACAGCAGATTGTAACTCAATAGCCGATAAGGTGATTATCTCCGCAAGGCGAATCATCGCTGGGGTTATGGTGTGCACCTTATACAAATCCAGACGCTTCGAAGTACCGTAGATATAGTCAACAACATCATCAATGGCAATGGCCAGTGCATGAATGTCTTCACGATCAAAAGGAACGATGAACGTATTGCCCGTTTCGCGCATGATGGCGTGCGTAATCTCATCGCCCTGCTTCTCTAAATGATTGATTGTTTCAAACGACTGAATACGCGTCACGGAGTCTGACTTCAGCGAGTGCTCCAACACACGTGCGGTTTCAACCATATTCGCACAAGCCTGATCAAACAAGGGAAAGAAAAGGCGATCCTTCGGGAGCAATGCCTGAAAAATAAGGTCAATGGAGCGTTTCACAAGCGGTTCTTCTTCCCGCGAAGAAACCGGATTTTTTGAATTTTCAGTCGTAAGCATAATCATTTTGAACAATGTTGAACGTCCGTTCACGTCCCGATAACAAACCGACAAAAATGCACTCAACGCCCCGTTCTCGTGTTAATTCCGTGTTAAGTGAGGGCTGCCGTTTGTTGCCTAACATCTTGTTTTCCAAATGGAATTTAAAGCACCGTTAAGCGACACAGCGCTTCTGGTAACAGTTTGGTAACATACAAAAAAATCAACGAAGGACGGTATTCCCGTTGATTTGCAGGAAATATTTCATCTCATGAACCTTCTCAAGATGTTTGCCCCGAAATCAGGGAAATTCTTTGATGCATTTTCCAAGGCCACAACCAATCTTGTGGCTATGTCGGAAAAGTTCAAACAACTGCTTGAGGCAGAAGAACAATCACGCGACGCCATTGTCCGCGAAATTCACGACCTGGAGCATGTGGGTGACCAGATTACTCATGAATTGTTTACCGAGCTTAGTGAGAACTTTATTACACCATTTGACCGCGAGGATATCCACTACCTGTCGACCTCCCTCGATGATGTTGCCGACTACATCAATGGCACCGCTTCTCGCATCTCCCTCTATCAGTTGAAAGACATCGATCAGGTCATGCATGGATTATCGAGCGTTTTGCACCGTCAAATTTTGGAAATTCACAGCGCCATTCAAAACCTCCAAAACATGAAAAACGCCCAGCGCGTGAGAGAGGCCATCATCCGCATCAATGACCTTGAAAACGAAGCCGACAGTATTTTCGACTTGGCCATTGCGCGACTCTTCTCGGAAGAAACGAATGCAATTGAAATGATTAAGAAGAAGGAAATTCTATCTGTATTGGAAACCGCTACCGACAAATGCGAGGATGTAGCCAACGCTATCGAATCCATTTTGGTCAAGAACTCCTAATCGTAACTCATGGACTACTCCATTCTACTCATCTTGGTCATTGCCCTGGCATTGATTTTCGACTTTATCAACGGTTTTCATGACGCCGCCAATTCCATTGCAACGGTTGTGTCAACCAAAGTACTAACGCCTTTTCAAGCGGTAGTATGGGCCGCATTCTTCAATTTCGTAGCATTCTTTATTTTCAAGGATCACAGTGTAGCCACAACCATAGCTAAGTCCGTAAAGGAAGTATACATAGCTAAGGAATACCATCCATTAGCCATGATATTTTCAGGGCTGCTCGCAGCTATTACCTGGAACCTCGTTACATGGTGGTATGGCATCCCATCATCCTCATCTCATACGCTTATCGGTGGATTTGCAGGGGCGTTTCTTGCCGCATTTGGATGGCAAGCAATCAACAGCGGTATCATCATCGCAACCGCCATTTTCATCTTCGTTGCACCAATCGCGGGAATGATGATGTCTTATCTCATCTCGGCTTGGTTCCTAAACTCCTTTCGCAAAGGGCCCTTCATGAAAATTGTCTCCCTAACCATTATTGCATTAGTCATTTTCGCCGTGTACAGCGCGCTTGAATTAAAAAGAGATTTCGTCGGTGGAAGCTCCTACACCTTACAGTTTGAGAAGGCTGTCGATAAGGAACGATTGAAAAACACCCTTACGTTTAAATCAGAAGACCTGCATGAATTCACACCATTAGTGAAAGCTGCTAAAGATGAGAGTGGGAATGAAGACCTTTCCGAAACACGTTATACTGTGCGTTTGGACTATACCAAGAATAATGACCAAACCGAAAACATTGCATTAACTAAGGCTATATCAGAAAAACTAGGCGCCGCCGGTATGATAGCCTCCATCACGGAATCTCACCGTATTTCAGAAAATTCAACCGACCGATTCGATACCTCAAATTTAAAAAGCGACTTCGACAGCTATTGGTTAAAAGTCATTTTCCACGGCGCAAACTTCAAATGGATTCTGCTTGGTTTCATTGTTTTGGTAATGGGTGTCTTCACCCTCTTCCTAAGCTCCATGCACAACGCTACAGCCAACGCTTCATTTAAGAAGTTGCAGTTGTTTTCATCAGCAGCGTTCAGCATCGGACACGGCGGAAACGATGCCCAAAAAGTAATGGGTATAATCACCGTTGCACTGCTGGCGGATGGAGAAATCAGCAGCCTAAAGGAAATGCCAACGTGGGTTCCTCTATCGTGCTATGCAGCCATCGCACTTGGAACCATGAGCGGCGGATGGAAAATCGTGAAAACAATGGGCGCCAAAATCACCAAGGTCACTCCGTTCGAAGGTGTGGCCGCCGAAACAGCCGGTGCAGTTACCCTCTTCTTTACCGAAGGATTGAAATTCCCCTGGAAAATGGGTGGCGAAGTCATCAAGGGTATTCCGGTGAGCACCACACACACGATCACCGGAGCTATCATCGGAGTAGGTATTACCAAGCGTGTATCCGCTGTAAAATGGGGTGTAACAGGCAAGCTGCTTGTGGCCTGGATTATCACCATCCCGATTTCCGCGGCCATGGGTGCTATTTGCTACTGGATCTTTCAACTGATGGGCATTTAAACCGACAAGTAGCTTCACGCCAAACTGAAACTGCAACACCTGCCATTTTTTCAAAAAATCGCTGTGTTGAACAAACGCCTGCGTTCATTTGCTTTTGTGAATATTCGCATGAACCTTACACTCCAACTATGCGCCGTAATGTTAGCCTGCTGCCTCTCGGCATGCAGTCAGACAAACACAGCGCCCCAAGCCACGCAAGAAATGTCCGCATCCAACAACCCATACTACTCGCGTATTGACACCACCAAACTTGAAGTGTCTAACGATACCTGGAAACAAATTCTCCCCAACGAACTGTATTTAGTGTCCCGCGAAGCACACACCGAACGCGCCTTCACCGGGAAATATGTCGACACGGAATCAATAGGAACCTACTACTGCGCCGTGTGCGGTAACGCCCTCTTTAAATCAGACTCCAAGTTCCACTCCGGATGCGGATGGCCCAGTTTCTTCGAAAACATCCGTCAGGGCGCTACGACATACATCCTCGACAAAAGTCATGGCATGATTCGAACGGAAGTCACCTGCGGACGATGCGACTCTCACTTGGGCCACATCTTCGACGACGGTCCACCGCCAACCTACAAGCGCTACTGTATGAATTCCGTGTCACTCGATTTCGAACCCGACGTGAACCAAGGAAGGAAATAATTGTTAGCAATCCGTCATGGCAACAGGGAAAAAGATAGAAGGAGAAGATTATTACTACACCGCTGAGGGGTATATCGTGTTTACCGAAAAATACCACCTCAAACGCGGCTATTGCTGTCAGAGCGGCTGCAAACATTGCCCGTATGGCTTTGATATCCGCACCGGGAAATTCAATCAGTGATTCCTTTACATTTGAGCCATGCTACACAAAACGCTTTGGCTTTCTCTTCTCTTTACGGCCGTCATATCCACTGCTACAAACGCTCAAGATTCAACTTCCGTTTCCTTCGAAGGCTACGCTGAAATCTATTACGCTGCCCAACAATCCTCACAGGCCGAACGTCCGGATTTTCTCTATAACCACACTGCTGACGGACTTGCCGTAAACATCGCCTGGCTGAAATGGACTGTTGAACACAATCGTTGGAGAATCATTGCAGCTCCCATGGTGGGAACGTACGTCAACCGGAACTTAGCTGGTGAACCCAATGCTGTTCAACATATTTACGAAGCCTCTATCGGCTATCAATTCCGAGGAAACACCAACAGCCGTATCGATGCCGGTATCATGCCCTCGCACATCGGTCTTGAATCGAACGTCGGTAAAAACAACCTCAACCTCACCCGCAGTCTGCTCGCCGAAAACACCCCTTACTACGAATGCGGTCTTCGCTGGTCCGGAACAACCGATAACGGCCTTAGCTGGGCTGTTCTGGTGCTGAATGGCTGGCAACGTATCGTTGTGGCCGACGATCAAATCAGACCAAACTTCGGAATGCAGCTTCAGCATGACAACAAAAAGGGACGCGTGCTGAATTACTCCAACTATCTGGGAAGCATCAACGGGCGCTATAGCGTTTATCACAATTTTTACGCAACGCAAAAACTGACACAGGGTTGGTTCATCAATGCGGAGTTTAATTACGAAGCCATGGACCGCACAAAAGACTTCATCGGCGGCTCGCTGGCCATTGGTAAACAGTTTTTCAAAGACTGGACCGTCGCCGCACGCATTGAACAAGTGCGCGATGTAAGCAGTGCATACTTCGCCACACGCTCCATCCCAACACAAATCAACCCCGGCGGCTGGTCAGCCAACATCGACTATCAACCCCATAAAGCCATCAAATGCCGCTTAGAAGCACGACGCCTGTGGTCGTTAAATCGCGAACCCCACGAAGACTTGGCTCTTTACGCTCCGGAATGGCTTTACACTGCGGCCTGTTGCATCTCTTTTTGAACTGTTCAGGAGCGCTTGAGGTTTATAGGTACTTAACGACATTTGCATAAATTCTCTGGACAGTATGAGTACCCTCGAAATAACCCGTGACACGGAAGAGTTAGCCGCATTTCAAGAAGCAATTACAACAGGCATCCCCTCGACTTTGCCTCCGATACAGGCTTTTGATGCTTCCATCAATCATGCGCCCAAGCGCAAGGAAATACTGTCCGTCGAAGAAAAAAAACTCGCACTGCGCAATGCCTTAAGGTATTTCCCTGCTCAACTGCATGCCACATTACTTCCAGAATTCAAACAAGAACTGGAGAGCCTCGGCCGTATTTACATGCATCGCTTCCGGCCCGCCTACGCCATGCATGCTCGTCCCATCGAGCAATATCCGGCGAAATGCCAACAGGCAGCCGCGATCATGCTCATGATTCAGAATAATCTGGACCCACGTGTCGCGCAACATCCACACGAACTGATTACCTACGGTGGAAACGGAGGTGTATTCCAGAACTGGGCGCAATACCTGCTCACGATGCATTATCTCAGTGAAATGACCGAAGAGCAAACACTCGTCATGTATAGCGGTCATCCACTGGGCTTGTTTCCTTCACACAAAGACGCACCGCGCGTAGTGGTTACCAACGGTATGATGATTCCCAACTATTCCAAGCCGGATGATTGGGAACGCTTTAATGCGCTTGGTGTAACGCAATACGGACAGATGACCGCAGGTTCATACATGTACATCGGTCCCCAAGGCATCGTGCACGGAACGACCATCACCGTAATGAACGCCGCACGCCGCATGCGTGAGCAACGCGGTATGTCGGCCAATGATCCCATTCTCTTTATCACAGCAGGACTCGGCGGTATGAGCGGCGCACAGCCCAAAGCAGGAAATATCGCAGGCGTTATCTCGATTACCGCGGAAGTCAATCCCAAAGCAGCATACAAACGTCATGAGCAAGGTTGGGTTGACGTGATTACCAACAACCTCGATACACTCTGCACCGAGGTGCGCAAGGCCATGGCCGAAAACAACATCATCTCCTTTGCCTACATCGGCAACATCGTCGATGTGTGGGAAAAATTCGATGCAGAAAATATCACCGTGCATCTGGGCAGTGATCAAACCTCACTGCATAACCCTTGGGCCGGCGGATATTATCCCGTAGGAAAAACCTACGAGGAAAGCAATCGCATGATGGCTGAAGCACCCGAGCAATTCAAATTACACGTTCAAGAAACGTTGCGTCGCCATG
>CANHYZ010000095.1 GCA_947464885.1 Flavobacteriales bacterium | reverse complement strand
ACTCAAAAATCTGACTTCCCCATCGGTTGAAAATGGTCAACTTAAAATCTTTCGGTGTGCAGCCCTGCTCACTCAGGTCAAAACTATCGTTGAGGCCGTCATCATTCGCTGTGATGATGTTGGGATAGCGCAAGTAGCACGGACCACTACAATCGTTGAGTGACAGATTCAAGCGAATCAAACTGTCGCACCCGGCTGACGAGCTTAGGAGTACCTCATAGACGCCATTCTGCATGAAGGCTTGTCCTCCCAAGTAAAACGTATCGCCCGCGCACAACTCCCACTGCTGCAACGTTTCAAAGGTGGGTATTATATCCACCTCCATAGTCACAAGAGAGTCGCAGCCTGTCCACGAAGTATAAGCTAGGGTATATACCCCCGTTTCATTAATCAGCTGACCATTGATGACTATTGTGGAGTCTGCACACAGCGTTATAGAGGTTGACGTTTGTATGAGCGGAAACACCTCCACTTCATAGGTGAAATCCCACGTTAATCCATTGTTATCCGTTACGCTTAGAGTGTATGTCGTGGCCTCGGTAGGACTTACTAAAATGCTTGATTCTGTGGAGGAGTTGCTCCATAAGTAAGCACCCACAATGGGTGATGAGAGTAGCAGACTCTCACCAAAGCAAATCGTATTGCTTATAGTTTCCGGATTACAACCATTTTCAACCCCCGGCTGACAAGGACATTCATCCACAAAATCCGAAAAACCATCCCCATCCAAGTCTGAGGTAGATCCCGCATTGCTGTCCGCGACCAGCAACAACCCATAAGGATTGTTCTCCCCACCGGGGAAATTCTCAATCAACACATCTACATAGTTTGTCCCCACTACCCATGGGCCCATGAGCTCCATGGCCAAAAATCCCGAGGACGTGAAATCACCCCCGCTAATTCCTGTGCTTGTACCGTTCACAAATACGTCGGTTATTGTATTGTCGGCATAACCACTCAGATACAGCACATACGTTCCCGGTGTCAGAATGCTTTGTCCTGCACATTCTTCGGGTAGGATTAACGTCAATCGGAAAAAACGAAAACCGGAAATAGGGTTGTTGTCGCAAGGACCTTCATTACCGGTAATCCAATTAGCATTGTTTACCGGTGGCGGCAATTGCGTTGGATCGACCCAGGCTCCGGGTGCACAGGAATTATTAATCAGTGCCGGTGTGAAAACAAGTCCGTTTGGACTGCCCGGAGGACTATCAAACCAAGGTGATGCCGACCAAACAGAGTCTAGTTCTCCAATGTTGCCCTGGCCTGTAGAAAGTGAAGCAGCATCGGGAAAAACCTGTGAATTGGCTTGTTGAAGTTCAACTAATGTGGCAAGGATAAACAGACCTAAGTAGTGGAGGTTTCGCATGGCTATCAAGAACTTTATAAAAGTCGTTTTACTTGATTGAAATTCTCAGCGAGAATAAGCAGTTTTTAGCTCGTAAATGACTGAAGTCTTTAACCGACGGTCTTTAATGAGAATTCGGCACAAAAAAAAACCGGCTCCTTGCGAAGCCGGCCTTATCGTGTCACCGTAGGGAGTCGAACCCCAAACCTTCGCATCCGTAGTGCGATGCTCTATCCAGTTGAGCTACGATGACCACTCGTCGTTTCAGTCAAATCCGAAGTGGATTTTTCTCAAACGGGGCGCAAATATAATCCGCCTTTACCGATTTGCAAATCTTTCTTTGGGATTGTTGGTTTTAACCGCAAAGCCACAGCGATGGGAATAGGGAAGTCAATCCGTCATCCGTCATCCGTCATCCGTCATCTGTCATCCCTCACCCCTCACCCCTCACCCCTTCCTTTTCAGTTTGAGCTCCGTAAAATCAAAGTCCGGATTATCCACCACCACACGCAATTCCTCGGGCTTGCCGTCTGCGCCAAGGATGAACGTGGCCTTGCCCTTGGGCAACATCATCTGCGTCGTCCAGCTCAGCTCGAAGGTGTCATAATGCCAATGGGTGAGCTGTCCTTTAAATAAGGGTGTCGGCTCAAACGTTATCTTCAAGCCACCAAAGGGAGTCAGCGGAGTTTCGTCGATCGTGATAATCACATCGCCATACATCTCGCTGGAGTAAATGCCACAATATGCAGCCAGCGGCAGCGAGAGTTTCGTACCCTTCACGCGCGCCGCCTCGTCGTCGGCCAGGGCCTTCTTCGTTGCCTTCTCTTCCTCGCGTTTAATACCCTCAAACATGCCCAGCCAATCTTCCTTCGGCCCAACAGCACGCCCTTTCTTGTCGAAATCCATTAACAATGCATCCAAGATTTCATAGGTCAGACAACTAGGGGCGGAGTTGATACTGTTTGTTAGAATCACAAAACCGATGTTCTTCTCAGGTACCAGCACCGTTTTGGAAATCATTCCGTCATAACCGCCGCCGTGACTAACCACCTTCACCCCGCGGTATTCCATCAACTCCCAACCCAGACCGTATCCATTGAAATGCCGCGACGGCATATGTTCCCGCTGCCATTTGCTCACCGGTTTGGGCATGTTGTTTTCCCACATCTCATAAGCGCGCTGCTCTTTCCAGTATTGGCGGCCGTCGAGCGTCCCTTTGCCCAACTGCAAACGAATCCAGCGCGTGAGTTCAGCCACTGAAGCATTAATACTGCCCGCCGGACCGATGTTGTCCCAGTTCACATAGTCAATGGCAACCTGTTTTCCCGCCACCGTGTTGTGCGGCGCCGCTATGTCACGCGATTTTTTCGAACGGAAATCATTATTGACCAATTGATAATCGCTAACCGTGGTGTTTGCCGCCGTCATCCCCATCGGATTGAAGAAATTCTCAGCAATGAACTTGTCCCACGTCATGCCCGAAGCACGCTCCACAATCAAGCCCGCCGCCAGGTACATGATATTCGAATAACCGTACTGCTCGCGGAAACCAAAGCTCGGATCCAGAAATCGTGCGCGCTTTACAACCTGCTCGCGTGAATGCGTCGTTCCATACCAAATTAAATCACCACTGAAGGTGTCGAGCCCGCTGCGGTGACACAACAGATCACGTATAGTAAACTCATCGCTGACATACGGCGAGTAAAGCGTGAAGTAGGGGAGATAGTCACGGACTTTGTCGTCCCAGCGAATCGTCCCGCGATCGACCAATATGGCTAGGGCAGCAGCCGTGAAAGCCTTGGAATTACTGGCAATGGCAAACAACGTGCTGTCGGTGACGGGGCTGCCCGATGTCACACTGCGCACCCCATAGCCTTTGGAGAGAACCACTTCGTTGTCCTTCACAATGGCGACGGCCATGCCCGGAACGTCCAAGCGACTGAGTGTCTGTGCAGCGATGTCATCTATCCGCTTGATGGCACTTGAAACCGTTTGTCCATAGGCGGTAAGGCAGATACTCGCTAGAAACACCGGGAAAAAAAGGAGGGTCGATTTTCTCATGCAGCAAACCTACCATCGATGCTTGTTTCGGTTGAAAAAAAATTAACGTTTATCAAGAAGATTTCTTACCTTTGAAATCCACTGCACCGAAACCAACAAATTTTATTTTCATTAACTAATGTTCTTTATGAAAAGAATTTACTTATTGTCTTTTTTATTCTTAGCCGTTTGTTCCTTGTCATGGGCACAACGTGCTGATGAAAGCAACGAGTCTACGTTCGTCGTAGCTACCCAATTTGGTGTCACTCGTCCCTTGAGTGAAATCTTCGCCGAAAACCCGGTGAAAGAAGAGCTCATCATCAAGCCGAAAACCTCGGGTGACCGAAAGATTCGCAAGCCACAATTCTTTGAGTTCAGTGCAGAAAAGGATGGACCTGCCTATGGCAATGATCCGAAAACCACGCAAACACGCATGGGTGTGATTAAATCGACCCAAGTACGCGCCAACTGGGCCGGACAAACAGCTAGCGGCTTCCGTCCATACGACCCTTCCGGTGCCGTTGGTCCAAACCACTACGTGCAGATGATCAACTCCACCACATTTAAGGTGTACACTAAGTCCACCGGTGCAGTAACACTCACGGCCACGCTGGGTAACCTGTGGTCACCCGCCACTGCCAATGCCGGTGACCCAATCGTGATGTACGACAAAGCCGCCGATCGTTGGTTTTTGGCGCAGTTCGGTTCGGGTAATAACAACATCTATATCGCAATTTCTACCTCACCGGATCCAACCGGATCTTACTATACCTACACCTTTACCTCTCCGCAATTCCCTGATTACCTGAAGTTCGGTGTATGGCACGATGGGTACTACATGACTTCCAATCAGTCGCAGCAAAAAGTATTTGTGTTCGAACGCACCGCCATGCTCGCAGGAACAGCTGGAGCGCGCTCGGTGATTGTGAACTTCTCGCCTCCAACCGGTGGCGGTTTCTTCTGCCCGGTTCCCGGTTGTGCAGCCGACGGTGTTTTGCCTCCTACAGGTACACCGTGTCCTATCTTCTCGTACAGCGACAACGCTTGGGGTGGTACGAATATCGATGGTGTGAAGATTTACAACATGGCTGTCAACTGGACGCCTACCACGCCTACAGCAACCATTACTGCTACTCCTGATGTTGCTGCTACCGCGTTTGACGCCTCGTATAATGCTAGCTGGAACGACTGTGTTCAGCCCGGTACTACCCAAAAGCTCGATGGTATCGGTGGTGTGATTATGTACCGCGCACAATGGAAAACATGGCCTACACACAACTCAGTTGTCCTCAACTGGGCGGTGAATATCAGTGCTTCTCAGCGCAGTATCAAATGGTGCGAATTGCGCCAAAACAAAACTACCGGCGCATGGAGCATGTACCAAGAGGGTATCTATACCCCTGATGCAGCTACCCGTTGGATGGGAGCTATCTGTATGGACAATAATGGTTCTATTGGATTGAGCTATATGAAGTCTGATGCTACTTCGATTTTCCCCGGCTTATACTATACCGGTCGTCGCGAATGTGATCCGCTGGGAACCATGCCGATCACAGAGGTAATGGTTGTCGCAGGTACAGGTTACCAAACCGGTACCAACCGCAACGGTGACTACGCCCACAGTTGTCTGGACCCAGATGGTTTTACCTTCTGGAGTACCAGCGAATACATGGGGGGAGCAAGCGGTGGAAGCGCTGCTCGCACACGGATCTTCTCCTACACGATTGATGGTTGTACCACTGATGCGTCGGTCTTTATTAACGTTACTTCCGGTTCAAACCCAACGTGCGCAGGTGCATCGATGACCTTCACAGCTTCTCCCTATAACGGAGGAACAGCTCCGAGCTACCAGTGGAAAGTGGATGGGGTGAACGTTGGCACCAACAGCGCCACGTACACGACTTCATCACTTACAGCAGGTCAGGTAGTGTCGTGTGTGATGACCTCCAATTTGGCTGGCGTTACAGCTAACCCGGCCACCTCAAACGCGATAACTATTTCTGTTGCACCTTCTGTTACGCCTTCGGTGGCGATTGCCCAAACGGCAGGTACCAATCCTACTTGTCCGGGTGTTGCAGTGACCTTTACCGCCACCCCAACCAATGGAGGGACAGCCCCAAGCTATCAGTGGCAGGTCAATGGTGTTAACGCAGGCACAAACAGTAATACGTTTACCTCAACCACATTGGCCACAGGTTCGGTTGTCCGTTGCGTTATGACATCGAATGCTCAGTGTCCGACAGCAACAACGGCAACTTCAAACCAAATTACAATCACGATTACGACGAATTCTAATCCAACCGTCACCATTACGCCTAGCACCTCCGGAAGCATTTGTGCCGGTAACGCAGTAACATTCAATGCGAGCGTTAGTGGCGGTTCTTCACCTAGCTACCAATGGAAGGTAGATGGTGTGAACGTTGGAACGAACAGCAACAGCTATAGCAGTAGCGCACTCACCAATGGTCAAGTTGTAACTTGCCAAGTGACCACCGCCAGCAGCTGTCCAAGTTTCTTTAACCTGGGTGCGGGAACAACCTTAAACTCACTTACCAGTGGGGCAGGTGCAGCTTATGCCACCTACTACGGTAACGGTCGCCAGCAGTATATCATTCGTGCCAGCGAGCTCACCGCCCTGGGAATGGCTGCCGGCAGTTCAATTACGTCTCTTGGTTTCGATGTGGCGGGAGCTACTGGGGACCCTTTGACATTAAATGGCTTTACCATTAAAATGGGTAACGTAACCGCGACAACTTCTACGACCACCTTCCAAACAGGCGCGACTACTGTATTCGGTCCAATCAACTATACGCCGACTCTGAATAGCATCAATACGCACACATTTACCACGCCGTTTACGTGGAATGGAACATCCAACATCATTGTTGAATCGTGCTTCTCGAACCAGGTTGTAGGTAACCAGGCTTACCAGACGCGCTACACCAACCCCGGATTCGTTTCTGTAACCTTCTATCAAGCCGATGGCGCAACCGGCGCGGCAGCTTGTACGCAGGCTACAGGTACAACCTCTTCGAATCGTCCGAATATGAAATTCAGTATTGCAAGTGCCGGTGGCTCAGCTACTTCGAATTCAGTCACGGTGAGTGTTACAGCATCATCTACCTACTACGCGGATGCTGACGCCGATGGCTTCGGTAACGCCGCTTCAACGATTGTAGCTTGTGGCGCTCCTGCAGGCTATGTGAGCAACAGCAGCGACTGTAACGATAACAGCAACGCTATCAACCCTGCTGCAACTGAAATCTGCAACACTGCTGATGACGACTGCGATGGACAGATCAATGAGGGCGTTGGTAACACGTACTATGCAGATACCGATGGCGATGGATATGGAAATTCAGCATCAAGCACTGTGGCTTGCACGCAGCCTACAGGTTTCGTAAGCAACAGCAGCGATTGCAACGACAACAACAACGCCATCAACCCTGCTGCAACAGAAGTCTGCAACACTGCTGATGACGACTGCGATGGTCAGATCAATGAAGGCGTTGGTAATACATACTATGCAGATACCGACGGTGATGGATACGGCAACGCAGCAACAAGCACTGTGGCTTGCACCCAGCCGTCAGGTTTCGTAAGCAACAGCAGCGATTGCAACGACAACAGCAACGCCATCAACCCTGCTGCAACTGAAATCTGCAACACTGCCGATGACGACTGCGATGGTCAGATCAATGAAGGCGTTGGTAACACATACTATGCTGATACCGACGGCGATGGATACGGCAACGCAGCAACAAGCACTGTGGCTTGCACCCAGCCTTCCGGCTTCGTTAGCAACAACAGCGATTGCGACGATAACAACAGTCAGGTAAATCCTGCTGCTGTGGAGTCTTGCACGAATGCAATCGATGACAACTGTAATGGTCAAACCAACGAAAACTGTTGCTCATTGTCATTAAGCGCTATCACAGTAAATACGACATGTACCGCTGCAGCCAACGGAAGCATTGACTTATCCGTTAGT
>CANHYZ010000094.1 GCA_947464885.1 Flavobacteriales bacterium | reverse complement strand
GCCAACCAGCGTCCGCTGTGATGTGTCCACTGATTTTTACGCCATTGATTGGGTGTCGCCATTGCTTCCAAGACGGTCACCAAAGGTCCGCACATCCCCAGGCAATGCAGGCTGCCTGCGAAACCCAGAACAAGAGCTGCTGCAAGAGCGGTAATCATGGATGTTCGATGGCTTGTTCGTAGTAGTATTCTTTATCTCCGATGGTAAAGGAGAGTTTTACCACGTAGATGCCTTTGACAATATCACCAAAGGGGATGGCGATTTCTTCGGCGGCGGGGAATTCGAATTGCCGGTCATTCGCAGCGTTGGAAGGGCAGTACAGGTGAATGGAGCAGTTGTAGGCTTGGGCACATTCGTCGGTAAGACTGAGGTGCAGCGTAGTGGCGTCAATCTTGACGACGGGCGGAGAAGAGAGAAGGCTTATGTTGCGCTGTGCTTCCAAGCGTTTGCTATAAGCTAGTTCCTGCGCATAATAATCTTTTGAAACAAGATCCACGCGTTCACTGCTTGCTTTGAAAACGAGTGTAAGAATGCCTATCACGAAGGTGATGTAGACAGCGGTTATTTTCCAGCCCCAATGCATAGTTTTTGTTGTTTATTGGTGATGTGGTCCGAGAAAAAAGGTTTTTTCTTCTCCCATGATTTTGCCTGAGCTTATCACGTTGATACTAATTTTTGATTTCTGCTCATCGATAGCACTTGCTGGAAGAATCACAAAAATCTGAGTATCCAGCAAGCTGTCTTTCTTGATAATAAGATTTGGGTTTCCGACAAGTCGTACTTCTCCTTGTAGGTTGCTCAACGCAAATTCTACAGGAAGGTCGTTGCGTGTTTTGTTGATGATTTTGACATTGTAGAGGTTGCTGACGCGCCCATCGGGTTCATTGTAAAACAGTGTTCCTTTGGCCCGAACCATATGGACATCAAGGTCGCTGCGCGTAATGAGCAGAAACGATTCAAGCCCAATAAGCAGGAGTAACACGAAGGAATAAGCCATCATGCGACCTGAAATCCTGAGTTTTTTGCCGGTTTGAATACTGTGCTCGCTTGCGTATCGAATAAGTCCTTCCGGTTTATGCACCTTCTCCATAATGTGATTGCACGCATCAATGCAAGCGGTGCAATTGGTGCATTCGAGTTGTGTACCGTTCCGAATGTCTATGCCGGTTGGGCAAACACGCACGCATTCAAAGCAGTCGATGCAATCGCCCTTGTTTGTATTGGTTTCCTTTTGTGGCTTTGATCGGGGCTCACCGCGCTGGTGGTCGTAGGCTACAACAATGCTGTGCTTGTCCAGCAGCACACCTTGCATTCGACCATATGGACAAACGACGAGGCAGGCTTGTTCACGAAACCAGAGATAAATAAAAAAGAAGACAGCACTGAAGATAATCATCAGGGCAAAACCGCCCAGGTGTTGACTCAATGGCTCCGTTACAATTTTATACAGTTTATCAATGCCAATGATATAGGAAAGAAACGTGTTAGCGATTAATACCGATACTACGAAGAAGATGGCAACTTTGAGGGTTTTCTTGATGATTTTTTCGCGGTTCCACGGGAGTTTGTTCAATGCCCGCTGGTGAGCTGCATCGCCTTCGATCCAGTATTCGATTTTGCGAAACACCATTTCCATGAAAATGGTTTGTGGACAAACCCAGCCGCAGAAGACACGTCCGAATATGACCGTAAACAAAGCGATGAAGACAATAAAGGCCACCATGCCAATCATGAAAATGAAAAAGTCTTGCGGCCAAAAGCGAACGGCGAATATGATGAACTTGCGTTCGCTGATGTTGAACAGAAACAGCGGTTCTCCATTTACCTTAATGAATGGAATCGTAAAGAAAACAAGGAGATAAATCCAACTAACCAGTGAACGAAGGTTATAGAGTCGTCCGAACGGTTTCTTCGGATAAAACCAAACACGATGTCCTTCGGCATCGATGTGACTGACGGAGTCACGAAATTCTTCGCGGTCTTTTACCTGGTCACTCATAATTGATTCACTTGTTTAAACTGTCGATTACAGTGGTATCTGCAGGAGATGCATTCAGTGTTGATTCCGGCTTTCCTTCAGGGGCTTTAGGACTTGCGGGTGTGGTTCCTTTCAGCGTTGTAATGAAGGTGGAGACCTGTGCCATCATAACGGGCGACAATTCTTGTTGCCATGATTTCATGCCCTTACCTTGAATGCCGTATTTCACGGTATTGAAAATGTTTTTGATGTCGCTACCGTGTAACCAGTAATTGTCTGTCAAATTCGGTCCAACGAGTCCGCCACCATCTGCGGCATGACATACGGCGCAGTATTGAATGAAAATGGCCTTTCCTGCGTTGATGTCGGTTGCATCTGTCAGCACTGTTACATTGGTTTCATCGACCAGGTTCTTAGCGTTTTTCCGATAAACTTCGATGGCCAGTGCAGCTTGTTTCATCTCCGCCTGGTATTCCTGTTCACTGCTGGGGCCATTGGAAATATGGTAATAGAGCAGGTAACCGAAAGCCCAGATGATGGTCAGGTAAAAGCCGTATTTCCACCAGGGAGGAAGGGAATTGTCCAACTCACGAATGCCATCGTATTCGTGGTCGGTCATGATGGCTTGCTCTTCTGTAATGGAAACGGAGGCGTTCAGTTTATCCCAAAGCGGGCTTGTAATGGATGCGGTTTCTTCGCTTTTTGCTGATTCCCATTCCGGTTCTTTTGAAGTGAATAATTTGACCAGTCGCATCAGGTAAACGACAGCCAGGAGTTCGAAGAAGATGATAAACGCCAGAGCGTTGATGGCATTCGAGCCGAAACCGTCGTGCAGAAAATCAAGCATAGGCTTTGATTCAGGAGCAACTGGTGCCAAAGGCGCGGCAGCAAAGCTCTGTTCCGGAGTCAGCGACGATAATGCAACAAACGCAATGATGATGAGCGTGCGATCCCAGAGCGATTTATCGCCGCGTTTATAGTTGCGTGCCACCGTTGCGAGCACTTTGGCGAGTTGAAGGATAAATACCAATAGCAGGATGGCTACAAAACAAAGGGCATAGAACAACGGTGTCGTATAAGGCGAAGCCGGTGGTCTACTTGCCGCTGGTGATGCCGTTGTTGCTTGCGCGAGCGCCGCATAGGGAAGCATGAAGACTCCAAGGTTGAGCAGCGCCAGGCGAAGAGTCGATGTGAGGCCGGTGATCATTGGATGGGAAGGTTTTTATGTTCATCAATTGTTTTTTGATCGGTGCTGTACGTTTTAATGAGCACAGCAGTGAAGATGACTGCGAAGAGGATGAGTGACATCAGCGGGTAGATGCTTATTCCTGCAATCGACTCAAGGTAGTTGATGAATTTCATGGCTTTGGTTGGTTGTTAGCGTTAGTTGTTGTGTTGGCCATTTCAATGTCGGCACCGAGTTTTTGCATGTATGCTATCAAGGCGATAATTTCCTGGTTGGGCTGAATGCCGTTTTCACCAAGCAGCAGTTGTGATTCATTAGCCTTGAGATCGTCGGCAATGGTTTGTGCCTGTTTGCGCATGTCCTCAACGGCCTGCATATCATATCCTTCAGGGTAGGGAACACCCAGCGTTATCATCGCCCGAATTTTAGCGGGTGTCATGGATTCATCGACGACATCGGTGTGCAACCATGGATAGCGGGGCATAATGGAGGTAGGTGAGGTGGAGGTAGGATCAGCCATGTGGTTGTAGTGCCAAGCATTGCTCTTTTTATTGTTCCCGGATCCTTCACGTGCCAGGTCAGGACCTGTGCGTTTGGAACCCCACTGGAAGGGATGGTCGTAGACGAATTCGCCGGCTTTGGAATATTCTCCATAGCGCTCTGTTTCGGCGCGGAACGGACGAACCATTTGGGAGTGACAGGTATAACATCCTTCGCGGATGTAGATGTCGCGCCCTTCGAGTTCCAGTGGCGTGTAAGGCTTGACTTCAGTAATGGTCGGTATATTGGATTTTATGAGGAAGGTGGGAATCATTTCAATGGCTCCGCCAATGGCAACCATGACTAGTGAAAGGACAAGCATTTGGAAAGGCCTGCGCTCGATGATGCGATGCCAGTGTTCGTTACCATGTATAGCATAGTTTTTAGCCAACGCCGGAGCTTCGGCATCTTCATTGGCTTGAAATGAACCTTGCGCAATGGTTTTCCAAAGATTTACGATCATCAATAGTGCACCGACAAGGAAGAGAGTTCCGCCAATTGAACGAAGCGCATAAAAGGCCTGCATGCCATTGACCATGTCGAGGAATTGATACTGCAAGCGACCATCTTCGGTGAATTGCGTGAGCATTTCATTGTGTCGCCAACCGGCCCAATACATGGGCACGGCATAAAGGATGATTCCCAGTGTACCTATCCAGAAATGCCAGTTGGCCCATTTCTTCGAATACAGGTTGGTCTTCCACATGCGCGGGATCAACCAGTAGAGCATACCGAAGGTCAGGAAGCCGTTCCACCCAAGCGCTCCAACGTGTACGTGAGCAATGGTCCAATCGGTGAAGTGCGAAATGGCGTTCACATTTTTCAACGACAGCATCGGGCCTTCGAATGTGGCCATACCATAGGCAGTCACGGCAACGACCATAAATTTCAAAACCACGTCCTCACGCACGCGATCCCATGCTCCGCGAAGGGTGAGCAGTCCGTTGATCATACCACCCCATGAAGGCGCCAGCAGCATTATGCTGAAGACGGTTCCCAATGACTGCGCCCAATCGGGAAGTGAGGTATAAAGCAAATGGTGAGGACCGGCCCAGATGTAGATGAAGATGAGTGCCCAAAAGTGAATGATGGAAAGTCGATAGGAATAAACGGGACGGTTGGCTGCTTTCGGCACGAAGTAGTACATCAGTCCGAGATAGGGCGTGGTTAGGAAGAACGCAACTGCATTGTGACCGTACCACCATTGTACAAGCGCATCTTGAACTCCGGCGTACCAGGAATAACTTTTGAAAAGTGATACGGGTAACTCAATGCTGTTAACGATGTGAAGCATGGCTACTGTTACCCAAGTAGCGATGAAGAACCAAATGGCAACATAAATGTGCCTTTCGCGGCGGTTGTGCAGCGTCATGAATAGGTTGATTCCGAAGAGTACCCAGACCAGGGTAATCATGATGTCAATAGGCCATTCTAATTCTGCATATTCTTTACCTGTCGTGAAGCCCCAAACTAGGGTAAGTGCAGCAAAGACGATGATGGTTTGCCAGCCCCAGAAGTGCCAGGCCGATAGTTTATCACTCCACATGCGTGCCTTGGTGAGTCGTTGTAATGCGTAATAAACGCCCATGAAGATTCCGTTGCCGACGAAAGCGAAGATGACTGCATTGGTGTGCAGCGGTCGCAGTCGTCCGTAGGTGGTTTGCGGGAGATCAAAGTTTAAAGCAGGAAAGACCAGTTGAAGGGCGATAAAGACGCCAACGAGCATACCTACAGCGCCCCAGAGGGCGGTAGCATATGCGAATTGTTTGACAATCTTGTTGTCATAGGCAAAGCGTTCTACAGTGGTGCTCATGTATGGTTAAGGTGTTGGTTGTCGTTGTGATGTTGGTCGTTGATTTCATCATCCATCAACATGCGAATGGCAGGTGTACCGGTATCGTCGAACTGTCCATTTCGGGCCGAACGAATGAAGGCAATCAAAAAGCCGATGGCTATCGGAAGACTGGCCCCCAGGAGTATGTAGATGACATCCACGTGGGTGATGATTTAGTGCACCAAATGAACTTTTATGCTCCTGCGTAATACTTGACTGCCGTTAGGAAAAAAGATGATTTTCCTCAAGAATGGAAATGTTGAATGAACTATGACAGCTTCAAAAAGTAGGCTGATGCGCGACATGCTCCTGTGGTGAATGCGATGATTGACAGCGTGCTCAGCGGCATGAGTATCGCCGCAAAAACAGGCTGCATCAATCCTTGAATAGCCAGGCCAACACCGACGACATTATAGAGCAGTGATATCCCAAAGCTGATATAGATGATTTGTCGACTGCGTTCAGTGAGTTTTAGTAATGAGGAAAGTTTGGAAAAGGAATCGGCTTTAAGAATGACATCACAAGCAGGTGAGAAATTATTGACCTCTTCGGAAATCGTTATTCCACAATTGCTTTGTAACAATGCACCGGCATCATTTAGGCCGTCGCCAATCATAGTTACTAGAGCGCCTTGTTGCTGTAAACTCTTTACGAATTCCAGTTTGTCTTCGGGCATTTGCCTGAAGCGAAGTGTCGTTTTGACGCCGAGTAAGTCTTTCAACCGAGCGGTATCATAATCGTGGTCTCCACTGACCACGGCGATGGGGCCACGTTGGTTCAACGCGTGAACGGCATCGTCAATGCCTTTGCGCCAAGCGAATCGGAAGTCGAAGTAGCCGATGTGCCGTTGATTTATGGAAATATGGACGGCGGTTTCGGGCGTAGTTGAAGCAATGGAATCCGTGCAGAATTCGTAACGTCCCATGCGCAGCTGAGTCATTGGGGTAACCGCAGATAATCCCTGTCCTGTCACTTCTTCAATGGCCGTGAATTCTCCTTGGGCTGCCGTTTGTTTCAGGTGATTTGTTAGTGCTTTGCTCAACGGGTGATTGGATTGTTGAGCAAGTCCCTTGATCAGGCCAAGTTGTTCATCGTTAAGCGGACTTCCGTGATAGGATATCTCGACTTCTTTTCCGGTGATTGTGCCGGTTTTATCGAGTACGAAATGGTTGGATTCAGCAAGGCGATCGATGGCTTCTGCATTTTTAAAATACATGCCGTTGCGACTGAATATGCGCAACATGCTGCCCTGTGTGAAAGTTGCGCTTAGCAGAAGTGCGCAAGGACAGGCAACGATGAGCACCGTTGTTAGCGCATCGAATGCACGGGAGGTACTTGTGGGCAGCCAGTAAAGAAAAGCCGCGATTGAAATCATCAGCAGCATCAGGGTGAAGTGCTGCGCAAGTTTGTCGACCCAGGGTCGTGCATTTTTCTTCTCCGAATAATTCTCTTTGTTCCACAAGTTGGTCAGGTAGCTTTGGGATACTTCTTTGATGACTTCGCACTCTACGATTGCACCTGATAGCCGTCCTCCTGCATAGATGATTTCACCTTTACGAACGGAAAGCGGCTGAGATTCTCCGGTCACAAAGCTGTAGTCGATGCGGGCTTCCTTGCTGCGCAGCACACTATCAGCGGGAATGAGTTCGCCCGATCGAACAATGAGGGTTTGTGCGATGGTCAATTTTGTCAACGGAATCGTGGTTTCAACACCTTGAGTATCTTTCACGGATACGCTGATCGGGAAGAAGCTTTTATAGTCACGATCAAATTGAATACTGTGGTGTGTAAGGTGTTGAAAGTAGCGTCCGATCAGCATGAAGAAGATAATGCCTGTCATGGAGTCGAGATAGCCGTTCCCGGTTCCCGAG
>CANHYZ010000093.1 GCA_947464885.1 Flavobacteriales bacterium | reverse complement strand
TCCTTTGCTTCGGTGTTGACGCTTCTATCCAGACTGCAGCGAAGAATGGTGGTATCACCAAAATCTCTACAGTTGACTACACCAACAAGAATGTTCTCGGCTTGATTATCACGCACGAGACTACGGTTACCGGTGAGTAATTCATACAATATCAAAGGAGAAGGAGCAGTTCGCTGCTCCTTTTCTTTTGATCGCAATCCTATGCGGTTATTTATCTCGGTTGGAATATTCACGCTACTCATGGTCGGTTGTAAGCCGGCACGCTTGGTTTACGGCAAGTACGGCCGATTGAAGCTTTCGGAGCAGGAAGTGAATCACTATCCTGTTGGAGGAGCTGATGTGCTGAAATTTCAAGATTGCTGTTCCATTGAAAGCGACGCGATTTTTTTGAACCGTGCTGTCAGCAATTCCGCAGACAACTACGACGTGTTTATCTCGGTAAGTGAAACACTGCTGCAGGCTGATTTCGAAATGGCGCAAGCTTCCGATCAGACCATCACTGTTCTATCGAGTACTTCATGTCTGATCAATAAGGTTAAGGTGAATGCCTATTTGTTGAAGAAGGCTGATTCATTTGTAGCGCGATTCACTTACATCGAAACACGCAGCGGGTTGCTGGTGATTTATGACGTAACAAGCAAGAATCGCCAATGGCTTGAAGAGCTTCTTCTTCGAAAAGAAAACTATCTCCATGAAAAAATTCGGCTTTGAAATACTGTTGGTTCTGATCGTCTTGTGCTCGCTGCCGGCCTGTAATGGTTTGAAGCCTGCATCAGGTGGTGGTGGCGGTTTGGTGCAGGTGTTTATCAAGGGAAAGGATTCCTTGCTTTGTCATGCCGGCCCAATACCCTATCAGGCCCTTGCGCGTGGCGATAGATTTGAAATCGACCACACCTACTTGAAGGTGAAGAATCAGCGCAACAAAGTCGTTTGCAATTTTTCTGTGTATACACGGGATGCGGATTTCAGACCGTCATCCGTTACGGTTGTTTTGAAAAACCGAACCATTGAAGCAGATAGTCTGACGAAATTTTTTGCTGAAGGCTTCGGCAAACGCAACTATCACTATCGCTATTCATTTGCTGTGAGCGATGTTGATTTCAACGATTGGATGCTGGAGAAACAGCCCACCATTCAAGTGGGGGGCAAGCAATTTCGGGGAGGAGGGAGATATAGAAAAGACGCCGAACAGGTCTATAGACGAATCCTGTTCGACGCTTTTTAATGCATTAGAGTTTTCCCATGACGCGCAGTCGTTGGGCTATTTCTTCCACCTCGCGATCGAACGCAGGACTGATGGAAAACTTATCTTGTGAAGGGTAGATGTTCACCGCGAACGAGGCGTTAATGCCGGTCGCTAGAGCTTCTGCCACGGTTTTACCATTCATGTCGTATATCTGAACACGGGTGGTTAACTGCCCTTTGGAGATGCTGGTCTTCTTGTCGTACGTTCCGATTTGAAGTCCCATTTGATAAAGGCGATTATCAAAGCGGATTACTTCAGCATTCCGATTTATGCCGACAGAATCAGTATCACACGCCAAGCTAACATCCACTGAAAAGTAGATTTTGGTTGGCTCAAAAGAGGCATTTGCTGCAAACGCAGCAAGCATGAATCCGGTCAAAAGAAACAGCTGCCTCATGGAGTTATCTGCTTAGTTCAATCCTTTGCGAATCAAGTTGAGCGCTCCGCCAGCCTTAAACCATTCAATCTGTTGTGCGTTGTAGGTGTGATTCACAGCGATGGTTTCTTTCGAACCGTCCTCATGGACAAGCTCCAAATGAAGTGGTTTTTCGGGAGTGAAAGCAGTCAAGTCCGTGAAGTTGATGATATCATTTTCCTGAATCTTGTCGTAGTCGGTCTCATTGGCAAAGGTCAACGCCAGCATGCCCTGCTTTTTCAAATTTGTTTCGTGAATACGCGCAAATGATTTCACCAAAATTGCACGAACACCTAAATGGCGCGGCTGCATGGCGGCATGTTCACGTGATGATCCTTCGCCGTAGTTCTGGTCACCCACTACAATGGTTGCAACACCCGCTGCTTTATAAGCACGCTGCACTTTAGGTACTTCGTCGTATGCGCCGGTGAGTTGATTCTTCACGCTGTTTTGCGCACCGTTGAAGAAGTTCGTAGCGCCAATGAGTGTGTTATTGGCAATGTTGTCGAGGTGTCCGCGGAAGCGCAACCACTGTCCCGCCATGGAGATATGGTCAGTTGTGCATTTACCTTTTGCTTTGATCAATACGCGAGCACCGGTGATGTTATTACCATCCCAATCAGAGAATGGAGCCAGTAGTTGAAGGCGCTCACTGTCGGTGGCAACGTTAATTTCAACTCCACTGCCATCTTCTGCCGGAGCCTGATAACCGGGATCTTCTGCATCGAAGCCTTTCGTTGGTAATTCATCGCCGCTTGGCGGGTCGAGTTTTACCTGCTCACCTTTTTCATTGAGCAATGTATCGGTAATCGGATTGAAGGTCAAGTCACCGGCAATAGCCAATGCAGTCGTCAATTCAGGTGAAGCAACGAATGCCAGGGTATTCGGATTGCCGTCGTTGCGGCTTTGGAAATTGCGATTGAACGAGTGAACGATGGTGTTCTTCTCTTTTTTCTCAGCACCTACACGCGCCCACATGCCGATGCAAGGTCCGCAAGCATTGGCGTATACTGTAGCACCCATCTGATTGAACGTGTCGATGAAGCCGTCGCGTTCGATGGTGAAGCGTACTACTTCGCTACCGGGTGTAATGCTAAACTCAGCCTTAGGCTTGATGTTTTTTGTGATGACTTGCTTGGCCAATGAAGCCGAGCGAGCAATGTCTTCATAGGAAGAATTCGTGCAAGAACCGATGAGACCAACCTCTACTTTCGTTGGCCAATTATTTTTCGCAGCTTCCTCTTTCATTTTTGAAATAGGCGTGGCCAAATCAGGGGTGAAAGGGCCGTTGAGGTGCGGTTCCAATTCGTTCAGGTTGATTTCAATGACCTGATCGAAATACTGTTCGGGGTTTGCGTAAACATCTGCATCGCCTGTCAAATGGGCTTTAATGCCATTGGCTAAATCAGCCACTTCAGAGCGACCTGTAGAGCGCAGGTAGCGTTCCATGCTCTCGTCGTAACCGAACGTAGAGGTTGTAGCTCCGATTTCAGCGCCCATGTTACAGATGGTGCCTTTGCCGGTGCAGGAAAGCGACTGTGCTCCCTCACCGAAATATTCTACGATACAACCGGTTCCGCCCTTTACGGTGAGGATACCGGCTACTTTTAAGATCACGTCTTTCGCCGAGCACCAGCCATTGAGTTTGCCGGTGAGCTTAATACCGATGAGCTTCGGGAACTTGAGTTCCCAAGCCATACCAGCCATTACATCCATAGCATCAGCACCGCCAACACCGATGGCGACCATACCCAAACCTCCGGCATTTACCGTGTGTGAGTCGGTACCAATCATCATTCCACCGGGGAATGCATAATTTTCGAGAACAACCTGGTGAATGATACCTGCTCCCGGCTTCCAGAATCCGATGCCGTATTTATTCGAGATGGATGAGAGGAAGTTGAAGACTTCATTGTTCTTCATCAAAGCATCGTTCAAGTCCTGAGATGAACCTACGCGCGCTTGAATCAGGTGATCGCAGTGAACCGTACTCGGTACAGCCACTTTTTTTCTGCCTGCCTGCATGAATTGCAAAAGTGCCATTTGCGCGGTGGCGTCTTGCATCGCTACACGGTCTGGAGCAAAATCAACATAACTCTTACCGCGCTCACAGGCGCCGGATGCATTGCCTTCCCACAAGTGGGCATAGAGAATTTTCTCTGTCAGCGTTAGCGGTTTGCCAGTAGCCTTGCGAGCTGCTTCAATGCGTTCAGGGAAGCGGCTGTAGACAGCCTTTATCATGTCGAGATCAAATACGTTGCTCATTGTTTTCGTATGGTTTTTTCCGTGCGCGAAAATAGTGCGTTTGGCTGTTTAATTCCGAATCCGGCCCGGATGAAATGGTGATAAAAATTAGGAAAAAGGGATTACCCGGCTCCTTATGAGTTCAGGTAAAAATCAATCAGCCCTTCCGGCGCGGTGATGTTCACCTCACGCTGCTCATCATTGATTTCGTTGAAGAAAGCGCTGTTGAGCGGGAGCAGGATTTCTTTTTTATCATACAACACGACCATCAGCGGATTGTTGCTATGCTCTTCAATGCGGATGATGATTCCAATGTTTCCATGAACGCTATCATGAACCGTATAACCTTCGATAGCATGCAAGGCCGCCCGATCGCTGTCGGAAGAACTCATATCGGTCTTACGGATGTAAATCGAACTCTTCACGAGCGCTTTTGCTGCAGCCTCATCGTCGACGCCGTCGAGCTTGACCTTGGCCGTTGAGTTGGTTTTATACTCTAATAAACCGATGAAATAAGGTACCAGTTGCCCCTTCATTTCCAGGTAAATGGTTTCCAGTCCTTCGTAGTCATGGATGTCGCCGGTGTCCAATGTCGCTGTAAGCTCCCCCCTAAAACCATGGAGTTTGGAGAAGTATCCGATTTTATGAAGCTCTGATTTATCTGGGAGGAGAGGCATGGGTAAGGGGAGTATTGACCGTGGGTAGGAAAGAAGAAATGGCTATAAAAAAAGGAGGCTGCCTCAGGTGAGACAGCCTCTTGGTAGAATCAAATCATATTATGCTTCTGCAGAATCTGCAGACTCTTCAGCTGCAGGTGCTTCAGGAGCTTCTGCTGCCGGAGCTTCTGCTACGGGAGCTTCAACTGCTGCTGCGCTGGCTGCTTCTGCTGCTGCAGTCATTGCCTTCAAGCGAGCTTCGTTCACTTGACGCTCATGCTTAAGCGCTGCGCTCAGATTGTCAGACTTAGATTTCGCCAAACGATCTTTCTTCGCTTGAATCTTACCGGTCTTATCGGTCATCCAAGCTTCGAAGCGCTTATCAGCTTCCTCTTGGGTAATTGCACCCTTGAGAACGCCTTTCTGCAAGTGCTGACGGAACATTACGCCCGTGTAGCTTAGCATAGCGCGAACAGTATCGGTGGGTTGAGCACCGTTGTTCAACCATTGAATGGCTTTCGTGTTATCCAATTGGATAGTCGCCGGATTAGTGTTTGGGTTGTAGCTTCCAATACGCTCGATGAATTTACCATCACGTGGTGAACGAGAGTCAGCTGCTACAATGTGGTAGAAAGGGCTTCCTTTCTTACCGTGACGTTGAAGTCGGAGTTTTACTGCCATGTTGTTTTGTTTGTTGGGTGCGAAACCCGGTTAACAATGTTGTTTTTAAAAGGGGTGCAAATGTACGCAGCATCTCACGAGAAAACATGCCGCTCTTGAAAAAAAATAACTTTAGGCAGCAATATAGCCTCATTTATGGCTTTCTTGTGGTCGTATCAGTCCCATCGGGACATAATTTGGGTGTGGTGAAGAAATATGTAAATCAACAGGTTAAGCAATGGGTGGTTGGTCTTTTGGCCATGATGCTACCGTCTGCCTTGCTGCTCGGCCAGTACAGCGATAATCCGCTCAGGGGCAAGCGCTGGTACACCATCGGTGCCGGTATCAATTCATCCGATTATTGGTCGTGGCAGACCGCGATGACTTACTCCAAACGCGGAGACGGCTCTCTGGTGCAGGCACGCGTGGCTTTTACACAAGAATTATGGATGGCTGCGGATGATTCGTGCACCGATCGCCACAATCGCCTCACTGAGCTTGGCATCCTCTGGGGAGATGGTTGGGCCGGTAAGCGCTGGTATGCCACAGGGAGCATTGGTTTTGGATTTAACATGCGCATGTATTGCCGCAAGGCGGATTATGAAAATGAATACATCACGGGTCTAACACTCGGAGTGCCTGTTCAAATTGAAGCCGGTGTTTTGCTCGGAAAGAAAAGCGGGCTGAGCTTGATTGGCATGGGCAATTGGAATTTCCGTGAGCCTTATCTCGGTGCACAACTGGCCTTCTATCATTTATTGAGTCTATGAAATTACCGCTCTTTTATGACGCAGACGTGCAAGCGGGAACACCCGTTTTGCTTGAGGCTGCCGAAGGAACCCATATCACCAAGGCGTTACGGTTGCGCACCGGAGATGAGATTGCACTGACCGATGGAAAAGGGCAGCTCTTTCGCGCAACGTTGGAAGTCGTCAAACACCATGTCCATGCTCTTCCGCAAGAGCCCATAAGCGCCACAGACACACCCGTTGGTTTTGAATTGGCAATCGCTCCAACCAAAAACAGCGATCGCCTGGAGTGGTTTATTGAGAAGGCCGTCGAGATTGGCGTTGGAAGGATTACGCTCATCCATTGCGAGCATTCCGAACGTCCCCGCATAAACTCAGAACGTTTGCAACGCATTGCGATTTCAGCATTAAAACAATCAGGAAGAACGTGGCTCCCGTTGATTAGCGAATTACAGCCATTTGAGCAATGGGTGAAGGCATGTTCCACAGAATTAAAGGGCATTGCTCATTGCATCCATTGCGAGCATTCCGAACGCCCCCGGATAAACGCAGAACGTTTGCAACGCATTGCGATTTCAGCATTAAAACAATCAGGACGAACGTGGCTCCCGTTGATCAGCGAATTACAGCCATTTGAGCAATGGGTGAAGTCATGTTCCGCAGAATTAAAGGGTATTGCTCATTGCATCGATGGCGCCGATAAAATTTTGCTTCGCGATTTCATCCTTCCCGCGAAGTCGGCAGCAATCGCCATTGGTCCCGAAGGTGATTTTTCCCCCGCAGAAGTGCGCTTAGCTGCTGAGGCAGGCTTTCAGGCTGTGAGTTTGGGAGAGGCCCGCCTGCGCACGGAGACGGCTGCGCTGGCTGCAGTTCATACATACAACTTATTGAATCAATAAAAAAACAAGATGGGCTTGAAGCGTTTTATCCTGACATCACTCGTCGTCTTTTCGATGGGAGTGGCAGCTGAAGTCATTTCTCAGACGCACACGATTATTCCTGAACCACGCGATTTCAGCATCGGGTCATCGCCATTTGAATTGAATGAAAAGACCGTCATAGCAGCCAATCGGTTTGCCATGGAAGAAGCCGGTCAATTTGCTTCATGGCTCGGCAAGGCCTGCGGCAAACAGTTTCAGGTGGTCGATTTGGATGCGCTTCCGGCTGAAAACTTTATCGTGTTTAGTTGCACCAAGCGTGTGCAAGATCTTACACCGGAGCGACTCAAGGTCATGCCTGATTCCATGGCCAAACGGGTGTTGGAGTCGGATAAAAGTGCCTACAAGTTGAATGTCAGCAAACGGGGCGTGCTGCTCAATGCCGAATACAACGAGGGTGTTTTTTACGCCATGCAGTCGTTGCGTCAGTTATTCCCTTCAGCAGCGGAGAGCGGCGGTTTGCAATTGCCCTTTGTGATGAAAGGAATGTTGATCAACGATAGAGCGCGTT